>NZ_JCAQOZ010000038.1:0-193148 GCF_059567945.1 Paraburkholderia sp. BGA-UO-ETr-F12
CTGAGTCATGGCGGACTCCTTGCGGTTCGCTGTTTGCGCTGGCGCTCCGGGCTACGCCCTTCGCGCCAGCGCAAACAGCACGAGAAACCAACCACTGTCAGATTTAGTCTAGTTCAATACACTTTTGCCTACTTTTCTTTGCGGCCGGCAAAGAAAAGTAGGTGCCCCCCCGCACAGGGGGAACGCTAATAGACCACTACCAAAGCAAGGAAAGGCCAAAGAGCGAAATCAACAACACTCCGCCGAACAGGCAAAAAAACCTAAACCGCCATAACAGCCCTCTTCCTCTCAGCCCGCTGCATAAAATAGTTCGCCAAAACCACCCCAACAGTAACAACAGCAATAAACAACGTAGCCAACGCATTCATCTCCGGATTCAACCCAAGCCGAACGCGAGAGAACACAACCAGCGGCAGCGTCGTCGACCCAGGTCCCGACAAAAACGCCGACAGAACCAGATCGTCAATCGACAAAGTGAACGACAACAGCCACCCAGAAACCAGCGCCTGCGAAATCAACGGCAACGTAATGAAGAAAAACACCTTAAGCGGCGTCGCCCCAAGATCAAGCGCGGCTTCTTCAAGAGAAGGATTCAACTCCTTCACACGCGACTGCACGATGATGGCCACATAGGAAATACACAACATCACGTGCCCGATCCAGATCGTGAAAATGCCGCGCCCGGCAGGCCACCCCAACCACTTGGCCATTTCGATGAACAGCAGCAACAACGAAATCCCCTGAATCACCTCGGGAATCACCAGCGGCGCATTGATCATTCCGGTATAAAGCGTAAACCCGCGAAACCGCCCCATGCGGGCCAGAACAAACCCGGCCCACGTACCGATAATCACCGACGCAAACGCCGTCAGCAACGCCACACGCAACGACAACCACGCCGCCGCAATCAACTCGTCGTCCTGCAACAGCGCCGCATACCAGCGCGTGGAAAACCGCGTCCACACCGTGACCAGTTGCGATTCGTTGAACGAATACACAATCAGACTCACGATCGGAATGTAGAGAAACAGAAACCCGATCCCCAGGGCAATGAACTGCAAAATCCGGTTCGGCTTCATCAGCGCCTTTCCTCCATCGCCTTCGCCTGCGCGTACTGGAAAAACGCCATCGGCACCAATAACAACAACACCATCGCGCACGTCACGGCAGACGCCATCGGCCAATCGGCATTGTCGAAGAACTCATTCCACATCACGCGGCCAATCATCAACGTGTTCGCACCGCCCAGCAATTCCGGAATCACATACTCGCCGACCGCCGGAATGAACACCAGCAAACAACCCGCAATAATGCCGTTCTTCGACAACGGCAAGGTGATCTGCCAGAACGCGCGCCATGGCTTCGCGCCGAGATCGTAGGCGGCTTCCAGCAAGGTCATGTCCATCTTCACCAGATGCGCGTAAAGCGGCATCACGAGAAACGGCAGGTACGAATACACCATGCCGATATAAACCGCCGTGTTGGTGTGATACAACTCGATCGGCGTATGGATCAGCCCCGTCGACATCAGGAAGTTATTCAGCAAACCATTATTCTTCAGGATACCGATCCATGCATACACGCGAATCAGAAACGAGGTCCAGAACGGCAGCATCACCGCCATCATCAGCAAATTTCGGCTCGCCGGATTCGATCGCGCAATGTAGTACGCCATCGGATAACCGATCAGCAAACACAGCAGCGTGGACACCGCCGCGACTACCACCGAATTCACATAGGTCGCGAAATAGAGGCTGTCGGTCAGCAGAAACGCATAGTGCGACAGGTCCAGCGCGACGTGAATCACGCCATCCGTATACGTCGTGAGTTCCGTATAGGGTGGAATGCCAAGCTGCAAATCGGCAAAACTGATCTTCACGACCAGCAGGAACGGCACGAGGAAAAATAGCAGCAGCCAGATGAACGGGCCGGCCACCACCGCGGTGCGGCCGGTCAGATTGAAACGGCGCACCGGCCACGACGCGAGAGAACTGATCGAGCGCTTCATGACGTCAGCACCACACCGGCCGACGCGCTCCAGCGCACATAGACTTCGTCGCCCCAGGCGGGCGGATCGATCTCAGTCAAGGCAAGGCTCGTCACGTTGGCGATCACCGTTTTGCCGGCGTCGAGCTTCACGTGATACAGCGAATAGCCGCCCATGTAGGCGACGTTCGTCACCACGCCCTTGCCCCAGTTGTAGGTGCCTTCGGGTGGCTTGCGCGTGAGTGCGATGCGCTCGGGCCGCACCGAGATCGTCACCGGCATGCCGAGCGGCCCGGTAATGCCGTGACTTACGTAAAGACGAACCGGCAGATCGGGCGTTTCGATGAACACGTGATCGGGTTCATCTTCGACGACATTGCCGTCGAACAGATTGGTCGAGCCGATGAACTCGGCCGAAAAGCGGCTGTTCGGATACTCGTACACTTCGTGCGGCGTGCCAAGCTGGATGATCTCACCCTCGCTCATCACCGCAAGACGATCGGCCATCGTCATCGCCTCTTCCTGGTCGTGCGTGACCATCATGCAAGTCACGCCGACCTTGTCGAGGATGTTCACCAGTTCGATCTGCGTACGCTGACGGATCTGCTTGTCGAGTGCCGACATCGGTTCGTCGAGCAACAGCAGCTTTGGCCGCTTGACGAGCGAGCGCGCGAGCGCCACCCGCTGCTGCTGACCACCGGAGAGCTGATGCGGCTTACGCTTCGCAAAGCGGCCCATCTGCACGAGATCGAGCGCATTCTGCACGCGGTCCTTCAGTTCGGCTTTCGGCACGCCCTCCTGCTTCAGCCCGAACGCGACGTTGGCCTCGACCGTCATGTGGGGAAACAGCGCATACGACTGGAACATCATGTTGACCGGCCGGCGATAAGGCGGCAATTGCGCCAGGTCTTCCCCGTCGATCAAGATCTTGCCCGACGTGATCGATTCGAGCCCGGCCAGCATGCGCAACAAGGTCGACTTGCCACAGCCGGAACTGCCGAGCAACGCAAACAGCTCGCCCTTTTTCACCGACAGGTTGACCCCTTTCACCGCGACGGTCTCGCCAAATTTCTTCACGACGTCGACGATCTGGATGAAATTCTCTGCTGCGTCGCCCGCTTGGGCGCTCAGGCCCGGAAACGGCGCGGCGGTCCCTGCCAGCGCGCCCGACTGGTCACTACTCATCACAATGCTTTACTCCGGCTTTTGACGAACAAAGCCCCCGGTGGACACCGAGGGCTTCATGATGATACTTACCCGTTCACTCCCGCTGCGAGTCAGCGGCCGGACTTGAATTCAGTCCACAGCCGCGTTTGCAGGCGCTGGATTTCCGGCGGCAGCGGCTTCAACAGGAACAGCGTCTTGATGACTTCAGGCGACGGGTACACAGCCGGGTCGTTCGCCACGTCCTTGTCCACATACTTGCGCGCTTCGAGGTTGGCGCTCGGATAGTAGACGGCGTTGGTGATCGCGGCATGGACCTGCGGCGTTTCGATGTAGTTGATCCACTCGAGCGCGGCTTCCTTGTTCTTCGCGTCCTTCGGAATCGCCATCACGTCGAACCACACCGGAGCCCCGCCCTTCGGAATGTAGTACTCGATCTTGTAAGGCTTCTTCGCCTCGATCGCGCGATGCTTGGCGATCACGACGTCGCCCGACCAGCCGTACGCGAAGCACACGTCACCGCCAACCAGATCGTTGATATAGCCCGACGAGTTGAACTGCGTGATGTACGGGCGGATCTTCTTCATCATCTCGAGCGCGGCACGGTAGTCAGCCGGATTCGTGCTCATCGGATCGCGGCCGATGTAATGCAGCGCGGCGGCGAACATCTGGTCCGGGGCGTCGAGCACGGACACGCCGCAGGCTTTCAGCTTCGAAATGTTTTCCGGCTTGAAGAGGATGTCCCAGTTGTCGAGCGGCACATTCTTGCCGAGGATCTGCTGCGCCTTGGTGACGTTGTACGCGAGGCCGGTCGTGCCGTATGCCCAGGGTACCGTGTACTTGTTGCCGGGATCGGCGCCGGCCACGAGGGCCATCAGCGACGGGTCGAGGTATTTGAGGTTCGGCAGCTTCGATTTGTCGAGCGGCGCGAAGATGCCGGCGGCAATCTGCTTGCCGGCGTAATTGCTGGTCGGCACGACGATGTCGTAGCCCGAATTACCTGTGAGGAGCTTGGCTTGCAGCGTGTCGTCGCTGTCGTAGTTGTCGTATTTAACCTGGACGCCGGTCTGCTTGGTGAAGTTCGGAATGGTGTCCTTGGCAATGTAATCGGACCAGTTATACACGTTCAACTGCGTATCTTTCGCAGCGGCCGTCAACCAGGACGTCGCGCACAAGACCAGCGCCGCCATTTGCACCACTACCCGTCTTTTCATTCCGTTCTCCGATCCTGACCGTCCCGAGCCGGCCATCTTCGTCCACGCCGCGGCACACCGCTCGCGGCTCCCCTGAAAAACCCGAAAACTACCATTAATTATTGCGCGCACCAAAAAAAATGCTGAGATGTCGCGCAAACGGTACAGCGCAAGCCGTGCCGCTACAAAATGGGCGCAATTTTAGCGGGTTATCGGCGCGTGTCTACCCGAAAAAAACACCAGTGGCAGCCTCGGTATTGCGCCGCTGTCCTGCCGCCCCGTTGCGGCGCCATCGCCGCGGCCGGTTTGCATCGGGGCTGCAGTCAACGGCCGCTTGCTACGAATTTTATGCCGTGCAGCTCACTCGATAGAAGCCTATACCAGCCGACACGGCAAGACGCGCGATGGGCGCGCGGCGGCTCGAAGACGGCGCGGCTTGACTCTGACGCTGGCCCGGCTGGCCTGACAGCGCGGGCTCCAGGCTGCGTTCCCCATCTGGTTCGACGGCGCGCTGTTGCGGCTGTTCGGCTGTTGGCGTTCAGCCGATAAAGCTGATTTGGCTCGAACCATTTGCAGATGCAGTGATTTTGTAAGTATTCTCCGAACATCTCGTCGTGACCCGTGCCGCTGCCCGCAGCGGCGCGGCGCGTTTCATGCTGCCCGGTTGGCGGCCGCCGCCGGTATTCATCCGGTTGGCGCTTTGAGCCACTTTCGCGCTTTTTTCTAGCGCCCTGCGCGGCCAGTCCGGTGTGCCGGTGTGTCGTTGTTTGACACACAACCGTCGCCCGTTGGCTCGCTGCCTTGCTATCAGGACGACACCCCATGCGTTTTCACGCTTTATTCGCTAACCTCGCCCCCGCCACGCCGCCTCAAGCTCGCCACGCCATCCCGCGCATTTCACGCAGCACCTTCCTGTCCTTGCTCTTTGCAATCGCCGCACTCTCCGGTGAGGCTCATGCGACGGTCGCCATGTTGCAGCCGGCGCGCGTGGCCGCCGCCGACGAACCGTTGCAACTCACCCTGCTCTATTCCGCCGACGACGCGAAGCCTCTCAAGGTCGTCGTCCCGCCGACGCTCCGCGTGAACTTGAGCAGCGCGGAACAGGCGCCGCAACCGCTCGAACTCAAGCGAGAACCCGGTGTGCCCGACACCTTGAACTTGCGGCCCGGCCAGTTTCGCAAAGTAGGGTTTTCGGCGCCCTGGCCGCAGTCAGCGCGCGGCGAAGTCCGGATCGACCCGGTGGGATTCGACGCATCGCCGGCGATTGTCGCGATCAACCGCGGGCCGCAGCAGAACGCGGTTGCCCAGGCGGAGCGTGCCGAGAGCCGGGCAACCTCACCTGCCCAGGTCGCCGAACAGGCCGCCGTCGTAGACGGGCCGACGGGCGACGCGATGTCCCCGCCCGGCGACTCGCTGGCCACCACTGGACGCGGCATCCTCTCGCACATCTCCTACTACGAACCGATGTATTTCGCCGTCGGCCACAACGGCGATACGAACGCGAGGCTGCAATTGAGTTTCAAATACCGCATCCTGATGCCGGACGATTTGCGCTCAAAGGCCCTGCGCGACAACCTGTATTTCGCCTACACCCAGACCTCGATCTGGGATCTGTCCGCCGATTCGCGGCCGTTTCGCGACACAACCTACTCCCCGCAGTTGTTCTACTACGTGCCGGACACCGGATGGCGCAGCCCATTTTTCACGCGCATGGGTTTTGCCGCAGGCTTCGCGCACGAATCGAACGGCAAGGCGGGTTCGGACTCGCGCAGCATCAACATGCCCTTCATCCGTCCGACATGGGAATTCGGCAATCTCGACGGCAACCATCTGACCGTGTCGCCGAAAATCTATTACTACCTCGGCACGAGCAACAACCCCGATATCGCCGACTATCGCGGCTACGTCGATCTGCTGGTCAAATACGGCAGCGCCGACGGCTGGCAACTCGCGACCACGTTGCGCAAAGGCACCAAACACTGGTACGGCAGCATCGACTCGCAATTCACCTATCCGCTGGCCAAACTGCTGGGCAGTGCGTGGGGCGGCTATATCTGGGTGGGGTATTTCAACGGATACGGCGAGGACCTGCTCGACTACAACAACCGCCAGCACTGGATGGCGCGAATCGGCTACAGCATTTCGCGCTGACGCGCGTGATCCGGACCGGCACGAGCACTGCGTGTGGATCCGGCCAACCGTGCGTGTATCCGTGCCACGACGAGGGTCACGCCGGAGTGTGTTCGCCGCATCGGATAACATAGCGGAACTCCGCTTTTCCGCCCCAAGGTTTCCGATGGCTTCGAATCTCCACGATCTTCCCGACAGCCCGTGCATCGGCGTCTGTTCCACGCTTTTCGACGAAGTCTGCAAAGGCTGCGGCCGCACCGCAACCGAAGTGTCCAACTGGGTATTCCTGAGCGACGAGGAAAAGCACGCCGTTTGGGTACGCATCGAGCAGGACGGCACGGCGATGCGTTTCAAGAACGACAAGTTATAGCCCTTTGACACTGTGGCCGCCCGCACGGGCCTTGCCTGTCGGCGAATCCATCTCCCGATTCGGATCGAAATTGCAATAAAAAACGCCGGAAGTTCCGGCGTTTTTGCATGAGGAGCGAGGCTTCTCCAGCGCGAACGGTGATCAGAACCGCATACCGACACCCAGGCCCACCACCAACGGATCGATATTCAGCCGGCCGAGCGGCTGACCGCCAAGCGTTGCGTCGGTGTGCATCCAGATCTTCTTGATGTCCGCGTTGACAAATAGCGATTTGGTCACCTGCACGTCTACACCGGCCTGCAATGCAGGACCGAAGCTGTGGTTGTTGATTGAGATCGACTGACCGCCCGCGTTGAGGCCGTTGTTATAGAACAACGTATAGTTCAGGCCCGCACCGACGTACGGACGGATACGCCCCGCGTGGTTGAAGTGGTACTGCAACAACAGCGTCGGCGGCAACACATTCACGCCGCCGAGATTGCCGAGACTCGAGGTCAACTGATGACGCGACGTGCCGAGAATCAGTTCGACGCCCAGGTAGTCGCGAATCATGTAGGTGAAATCCAGCTCCGGCACGATGGCGTTGTTGACGCCCACATTGAGTGCCGACAGCGACTGATTGGTCTTCACGTCCGGCATGATGCTGATTGCGCGCAATCGCACCAGTACGTCGCCGGCGTGGATGCCGTTCATCTGATCGCCGCCGGCAACCTGTGCGTGCGCCTGCTGCGCCAACGCGCCCGCGCCTAACAGGCACGCTGCGACGGCAGTGGCCTTGATTCTGTTCCTGAGCGAGTGCTTCATGTGCTTCCCCGAGTGTTTGTGTGCGTGCGGGGATTGTCGAAGGTCCCGCCAGGCTTCGCGTTGACCCGCGTCAACCCAGCGAAAACGCCCATCGCCCTGCGACAGCGGGTCGCGTCGCACCGGTCAGCAGCAGTTCGATCAGGTCGTGGACGCTGCGAATGGCCGTGCCGAACGGCAACGCTTCGCGCCCGCGAAAGAACAGACCGTTGGCCACATCGCCGCGCAATGCCGCGGCGAGCCGCGTGTCGATGCAGAAGTGGCCGAACTTCTCGACACCGTCACGCCAACCGCAGACGCTTAGGCATTCAAGCGCGGTTGGACAAACGTGTTTGAGCGCACCGAGCTTGTCGCGAATTTTTGTTTCGTGGCGCAGATAGCGCATCAGCCACGGCGTTTTCACGGCGCGCGCGGGCAACCCCGTCACACTGACAAATTCGACAATGTCGTCCGGTGTTGCTTCGGCCAGCACGCGCTTGAAGTTCGGATGCGCATCACCTTCCTCGGTCACGGCGAATGGTGTGCCGAGTTGCACGCCGCTGGCGCCGGCGCTCAGGAGCTCGCGCACGGCTTCGTGACTATTGATGCCACCCGCGACGATCAAAGGCACGTCCTGCCGACTCAGGCCGAGCGAAGTGAACACCGTCTCGAGTTCCTCGAGCACACGCAGGAAGTCGAAGCGCGGGTCTTGCAGGTCGGCGAGATTGGCCACACCGAGATGACCACCCGCGTGGGCCGGATGTTCGATCACGACGGCATCGGGCAAACGGCCTTTTTTCATCCACTTCTTCAGCACCAGCGCGACACCGCGGCTATCGGACAGAATCGGGATCAGTGCGATATCGTGGGCCTGGGTCATGTCCGGCAAGTCGAGCGGCAGGCCCGCGCCCATGACGATCGCGTCAGCGCCGTTCTCGCAGGCGACGCGCACATAGTCTGCTTGCGCATTGACTGCCTTCATCACATTGACGGCAACCATGCCGCGGCCTTCGGCGAGCGCTTTGGCGGCGTGTATTTCACGAGCCAGCGCGGTGAGGTTCGCCTGTTCGAGCGTGGCCCGATCAGGCGACTGCCGGCAAAGTTCGACCAGATCGGCATGGTGATGGCGCAGGTCGATGCTCGCGATGGTGCCGAGTGCGCCCTCGCGGGCGACGCTGCCTGCCAGACGGTGAGCCGAGATGCCGACGCCCATGCCGCCCTGTACGATCGGAAGCAGCGAGCGGCCGCGGATAACAAGCGGGGGGAACAAGTGAGAGGTAAGCATTGACGACCCGATGGATGAACTATCGAAACGCTGATAATCGGTCGTCGGGCGCGGCGCGCGTTGTGCTGGGTCAATGAACCTGGTTAGCTGTCGGGTTTTACGTCCGATTAGTTGATCTTGGTCGCTTCACGGTGAGGTCTATGGATCTTCCGTTGCAACGCCTGCGGATCCGTGCATCTGCGAAACCAGGGGCCTTCTGGGTCGGGACAAACTGCAAGCGGAACGTTTGCCGCGTGGCATGAAAAAAGCCCGCTTCGAAAAAGCGGGCTTTGCCTGACGCGATACCGTGCAACAAGAAGCGCTTATTGCACGCCCTGGCTCAACAGGAAGTCCTCATAGTTGCCGCCGAAGTCGTTCAGCGTGCCGTCGGTGCGCACTTCGATGATCCGGTTCGCCAGACCGCTCACGAACTCGCGGTCGTGCGACACGAAAATCAGCGTGCCTTCGTACTTGTCCAACGCGATCTGCAGCGATTCGATCGACTCCATGTCCATGTGGTTGGTCGGCTCGTCCATCAGCATCACATTGTGGCGGCCCAGCATCAGCTTGCCCCAGATCATGCGGCCCTTCTCACCACCGGAGAGCACCTTGACCGACTTGCGGATGTCGTCGGCATTGAACAGCAGACGGCCGAGCGTGCCGCGCACCATCTGCTCGTCGTCGCCTTCCTGGCGATAACCGTCGATCCATTCCATCAGCGTGACGTCGTCCGGGAATTCTTCGTACGTATCCTGCGGCATGTAACCGACGTTCGCGTTTTCGGCCCACTTCACCGTGCCGTGGTCCAGCGTGAGCTTGCCGAGCAGCGAGCGCAACAACGTGGTCTTACCCGCGCCGTTCTCGCCAATGATCGCGATACGCTCGCCCGGCTGCACGCTGATGCTGAAATCGTTGAAGATCGTGCGCTCGTACTTCTTCGAGATCTTGTCCGCCACCACCGCGATGTTGTGCAGCTTCTTCTCGTACTCGAAGCGGATGAACGGGTTCTGCCGCGACGACGGCTTGAATTCCTCGATCTTGATCTTGTCGATCATCTTCAGACGGCTGGTAGCCTGACGCGCCTTCGACTTATTGGCCGAGAAGCGGCGCACGAAATCCTGCAGGTCTGCAACACGCTCCTTCGCCTTGGCGTTGGCGTTCTGCTGACGCTCGCGCGCCTGCGTGCTGGCCAGCATGTAGTCGTCGTAATTGCCCGGATAGACCTTCAGCGTGCCGAAGTCCATGTCGGCCATGTGCGTGCAGACCTGGTTCAAAAAGTGACGATCGTGCGAGATGATGATCATCGTCGAGTTGTACTGGTTGAGCACGTCTTCCAGCCAACGGATCGAGTTGATGTCCAGGTTATTGGTCGGTTCGTCCAGCAGCAGCACGTCCGGCTTCGAGAACAACGCCTGCGCGAGCAGCACGCGCAGTTTCCAGCCCGGCGCGACATTGCTCATCGGGCCGTTGTGATCTTCAATCGCGATACCGATGCCAAGCAGCAGCTCGCCCGCGCGCGCTTCGGCGGTGTAACCGTCGTACTCGGCGAACTTCGCCTCGAGTTCGGCGGCGTGCATGTAGTCGTCGTCAGTCGCATCCGGGTTCGCGTAGATCGCGTCGCGCTCGGTCATGGCGGCCCACATTTCCGTGTGGCCCATCATCACGACGTCGAGCACGCGCACGTCTTCATACGCGAACTGATCCTGGCGCAGCTTGCCGAGGCGGACGTTCGGTTCGAGCATCACGTTGCCGGAGCTCGGTTCCAGATCGCCCCCCAGAATCTTCATGAAGGTGGATTTTCCGCAGCCGTTCGCACCGATCAGGCCATACCGGTTCCCTTCCCCGAATTTGACCGAGATGTTTTCGAAGAGGGGCTTTGGCCCGAATTGCATGGTGATATTGGCGGTAGACAGCACGGCGCGTCCTTAAAGGTGATATCGGCGAACAACCCAATATTTTAGCAGGTTATCGAGAAATCGACCCACACAGGCGCCGCGCCCGCGTGTTTTGACGCCGTGTTCACGTTACGTTCACGCCACGTTGACACGGACCGCCGCCCTTCTAGCCGCAGCGCGGCGTCTGCAAAACGTCGATGAAGGCCGACAGATCGGCCTCGGCAAGCCCCATCGCGGCGCCAAGCCGCAACAGTTGCTGGACTGTCGATGAAACCGGCATCGGCGTGCCGGTTTCATACGCAGTCGCGGCAACGGTGTCGACGTCCTTCTGGAACGTGCGGAATGCGCCGATCGGCGCGAGGCCGCTTTGCGTCATACGCGGCACGAAAGTCTGCAGCAACACCGAATCGGCCCAGCCGCCGGCCAGGCCCTGCGTGAGTTTGGCGGCATCGATGCCGCTGCGCTGCGCAAGGCTCACTGCCTCGGCAATCGCCGCAACAGTCGCGGTGACGATGGCCTGATTACAGAGTTTGGTGGTTTGCCCCGCGCCGACCTCGCCCATATGGGTGACGCGGGCGGAGTACGCGCCGAGCAGCGGCGTCACCGCCTCGACGTCCGCTATGGCGCCGCCCGCCATGATCGCCAGCGTGCCTGCCGTCGCGCCCGCGACGCCGCCTGATACAGGTGCGTCGATCCAGCCGATGCTTGCCGTGCGCCCACTCTCAAGCGCTTGCCCAGCCTTGCCACCGCTCGCGCCCGCCCCCGCCATACCTGCCGCCCCAGTTACGCCGGCAACCGTCGCCGCACGCTGCGCGAATGCCCTCGTCGCGGCCGGTGGAATGCTCGAGTGATCGACGATCCAGCGCACCCGTGCCGGCGCCGCGGCATCCGCGCTCAGCAGCCCTTGTGCACCGAATACCGTTTCCTCGACCGCCGCTGCATTCGCGACACAGAGCAGCACCACCTCGCATCGCGAGGCCAATTCGCGCGGCGTGTCGACCACCTTGGCGCCGTCCGCCAATAACGCTTCCGCCTTGGCCCGCGTGCGATTCCAGACATGCACGGTATGCCCCGCGCGCAGCAGATGCCGGATCATCGGCGCGCCCATGAGACCGGGACCGCAAAAACCAATTTCCACTTTCGAGCCTCGTCAGATTTCGGATGGAGTTGCGCGGACATCATAACGGCGTCGCCTCGCCGCGGCATATCGGGCACGCGATGTGCGGGATGACTGGCCCATACGAAGACACCGGCCGCCATCCATTGCCTATACTTTTTTCACACCAACGAAGATCAAAGGAGGAAGTTCATGTCAGATCACGTCTACAAACAAATCGAACTGACCGGCTCATCGACCAAATCGATCGACGACGCAATCAGCACCGCGATTGCAAAAGCGTCGAAGACGCTGCGCAACCTGCACTGGTTCGAAGTCACGGAAACGCGGGGCCAGATCGAGAACGACAAGGTTGCTTACTGGCAGGTGACCATTAAGGTCGGCCTGCGCATCGACTAGCGCTGAGCCCGAGCGTCTGAAACGATCCTCAATAGATAATCCGAAGCAAAAAAAAGCTGCGTCCGCAGTGGACGCAGCACCTTAAAGCAGCGGTTGCTGAAACCGCCGCCTGGTCGATCGCGATCCTGTCGATTGTTACTTGTTACTCGTCACGCGTTACGCGCCAGATCGCGACCCGGCCCGCAATCACACGACCCGCACGCGACCCCACGCAATACCCGCGTAAGCCAGATTACTTCGGCAACGAGCCGTCCACGCCTTCCACATACCAGTTCAGGCGTTGCAGTTCCGGATCGGTCAGCGTCTTGCCTGCCGGCACCTTCACCGTGCCGGACTGGTCCTTGATCGGCCCGGTGAACACGTCCCACTTGCCGCCAGCCAGTTCATCGCGCTTCGCCGCGACCTGCTTCATCGCGTCAGCCGGAATCGCCGACGTATTCAAATCTTCGAGATTGACGGCTTTCTGCGGAATACCCCACCACACCGGATCGTTCTTCCACTTGCCGTCCAGCACCTGCTGGATCGCTGCGTTGTAATACACGCCCCAGTGCGCGACCACCGATCCAAGGTGCGCGTCCGGACCGAACTTCTTCATATCCGAATCCCAGCCAAATGCGTGCACGTGCTTTTCCGATGCGGTCGCGAGCGTCGCGCTCGAATCGGTGTTTTGCAGCAACACGTCGGCGCCCTGGCCGATCAACGTTTCAGCGGCCTGCTTTTCCTTGCCCGGATCGAACCAGCTGTTGATCCAGATGACCTTGGTATGAATCTTCGGATTCACCGAACGCGCGCCGAGCGTGTACGCGTTGATGTTGCGAACCACTTCAGGAATCGGCACCGAAGCCACGAAGCCGAGCGTGTTGGTTTTCGTCACATAGCCCGCAGCGACGCCGGCCAGATACGCGCCTTGATACATCCGCACGTCATAGGTGCCGAAATTCGGCGCCTTCTTGTAGCCGGTTGCGTGCAGGAACACGGTGTCGGGGAAATCCTTCGCGACTTTCAGTTCGAAGTCCTGATAGCCGAAGCTCGAGCCGATGATGATCTTATTGCCCTTGTTCGCCAGATCGCGGAACACGCGTTCCGAGTCGGCCGATTCCGGCACGTTCTCGATGCGGGTGATCTTGATCTTATTGCCGAATTTCGCCTCGGCTTCCTTCGAGCCCTGGTCGTGCGCATACGTCCAGCCGGCATCGCCAGGATTGCCGAGGTAGACGAACGCGACGCCCGGCGCATCGGCCGCCTGCGCGGTTTGCGCGAGCGGTGCGGCCAGCGCCAGCGAGGCCGCGCCCCAGGCGAAGGCGGTCAGCAGATTTCTTCTCTTCATGTTTTCTCCTGTCGTGTTTGTCGATTGATTTGAAACGTGTGGTCGGTCATATGAAATGGCGACCGCGTCAGCTCGCCGAGAAAAACGGCTTGCCGAGCGACGCGGGCGCATTCAGACGAATCGTGTTCGGGTTACGCGAAATCAGCACCAGCACGACGACGGTCGCGATGTACGGCAGCATCGCGAGAAACTGCGTCGGCACCGGCACGCCGATCGCCTGCGCGTAAAACTGCAAACCGGTCACGGCGCCGAACAGCAGCGCGCCGATCAGCAGGCGCCCCGGTCGCCATGTCGCAAACACCACCAGCGCGAGCGCGATCCAGCCACGGCCCGAGGTGAGCTGCTCCTGCCACAGGTGCAGGTTGACGATCGAATAGTAGCCACCCGCGAGACCCGCCATACCGCCACCGAAGGCCACCGCGCCATAACGCACGCCGATCACCGGAAAGCCGACCGAATGCGCGACCTGCGGCGATTCGCCGACCGAGCGCAGCACAAGTCCGGCTCGCGTGCGGTACAGGAACCAGCCGATCACCGCGAACATCAGGAACGCAAGGTAGTCGAGGGGCGTAAGGCTGAAGAACGCGGGCCCGAGCACGGGAATCTTCGAGAGAACGGGAATGGGCCACGTGTCGATCGTGGCGCGCACGGCAGCGGACGTGTACGGCTTGCCGACATAGGCCGACAGACCAATGCCGAAGATGGTCAACGACAAGCCGGTGGCGACCTGGTTGGCCAGCATGGTCAGCGTGAGGAACGCGAACAGCAGCGACATGGCGAGACCCGCACCGATCGCGGCAACTACACCGAGCCACGGGTTGCCGGTAATAGCGGTGACGGCGTAGCCGGTCACGGCGCCCATCAGCATCATGCCTTCCACGCCAAGATTGAGCACGCCCGACTTCTCGGTGACGAGTTCGCCCGCGCCCGCGAACATCAGCGGAATCGCGGCGGTGACGGCGCTCGAAGTGAGCGCGCTGGCTTGTTGAATATCCATGGAGATCCGCCGGGCAAATCAGTGGGCTTGCGCGGCGGCGGAACGCCGGCGCACGCGATAGTTCACGAACAGGTCGGCGCCCAGCAGGCAGAACAGCAGCAGCCCCTGGAACACGCCGGAGAGCGCCTGCGGCAACTGCATCGAGGTCTGCACCGCTTCGCCGCCGAGGTACAACAGCGCCATCAGCAGGCTCGCGAGCACGATGCCGATCGGATGCAGCCGTCCGACGAACACGACGATGATCGCGGTAAAGCCGTAACCCGGCGACCATGTCGCCTGCAACTGGCCAATCGGACCGGCGATCTCGCCCATACCGGCGAGTCCCGCGAGGCCGCCGCTGATCAGGAGCGACGTCCAGATGGTTTTCTTGTCGGAGAAGCCGGCGTAGCGCGCGGCGAGCGGCGCGAGGCCGCCGACGTTCATCCGGTAACCCGCGAAGCTCTTGCGCATGAACAGCCACACGCACGGAATCGCGATCAGCGTGATGAAAATGGAAGCGTTCAGGCGCGTGCCGCGTAACCATTTCCAGTGCCAGTCGCCGGAAAACGTCGGGTACAACGCGTCGCCGCTGAACATCTCCGAAAGCGGGAAGTTCATGCCCTGCGGATCGCGCCATGGGCCGCTCACCAGATAGATCAGCAACTGTGTGGCCACATACGTGAGCATCAGGCTGACAAGAATCTCGTTGGTATTGAAGCGGCTTTTCAGCAGCGCGGGAATCGCGGCCCACGCCATGCCGCCGAGCACGCCGGCGATCATCATGGTCGGCAGGATCCACCAGCCGGTGGCCTGATCGAAATAGATCGCGACGCCGCTGGCGGCAATGCCGCCAAGCAGCATCTGCCCTTCAGCGCCGATGTTCCAGACGTTGGCGCGATAGCCGATCGCAAGGCCAAGGCCGATCAGGCACAAGGGCGAGGCCTTCAGCAGCAGTTCGGACCAGCCATTCACGCTGGAGAGCGGTTCGATAAAGAACGCATGCATGGCTTCGAGCGGATCGCGACCCACCAGGCCGAAGATCAGAAAGCCGATTACGAGCGTAAGCAACGCGGCAATCAGTGGTACGGCGAGCTGCATCGTCCGCGACGGCGTCGTGCGTGCTTCGAGTCGATACGGAAGAATCATGGGAGCGTGTGCTTATGTTTGGTTCTGGTTTTTTAACGTCGATCGGGCGTCCTGCCGGACATCTGCTCAGGCATGCGCCGGCTGTTCTGCCGACGGCGCCGAGCCCTCGCGGTCGCCGAACAGGCCCGCCATCCAGCGGCCGATTTCCTCGGCATTGGTCGCCCCCGTGGCACGCACCGGTGAGAGTCTGCCGCCCGCAAGCACCGCGATGCGATCGCAAATGTCGAACAACTCCTCCAGTTCTTCCGAGATCACCAGAATCGCCACGCCGCGCGCGGACAGGTCGAGCAACTGCTGACGAATGAACGCTGCCGCGCCGACGTCGACACCCCAGGTCGGCTGCGCGACCACCAGCACCTTGGGCGCCTGCAGAATCTCGCGCCCCATGATGTATTTCTGCAGATTGCCGCCGGAGAGACTTTGCGCCAACGCTTCGGAGCCACCGCACCGGACGTCGAAGGCTTCAATGCAACGTTTCGCGAAAGTGCGCATCGCGCCAGCCTTGATCCAGCCGGCGTTGACCATCTGCTGACGATGCGCGGTAAGCAACGCGTTTTCCGACAGGCTCATCGCCGGCACCGCGCCGCGGCCGAGACGCTCCTCAGGCACGAAGCCGAAACCGAGCGCGCGCCGGCCGCCCGCGCCGAGGCGCCCTGCCGCCTTGCCGCAGATCGTGACCGCATCGGCGCGCGTGCCGCGCTTTTCACCCGACAGAGCCGACAGCAATTCGGCCTGCCCATTCCCCGACACGCCCGCAATGCCGAAAATCTCGCCGGCATGTACACCGAACGACACGTCATGCAGTGAAGTACCGAACGGATCGTCGCTCTCCACAGACAACTGCTTCACATCAAGCAGCACGGCGCCGGGCTTGTGCTCGCGCCGCGTGTAATCGGGCAGCGAATGGCCGACCATCAATTGCGCGAGCGACGCATGCGTCTCTTCTTTCGGCTTGACGTGACCGGTTACGCGCCCCCCGCGCATCACCGTGGCGGTGTCGCACAGCGCCTGGATTTCGTCGAGCTTGTGGCTGATGTAGAGGATGCTGCAGCCTTCCGCCGCGAGACGGCGCAGCGTCTCGAAGAGCTTACGGACCGCTTGCGGCGTGAGCACCGAAGTCGGTTCGTCCATGATCAGCAGACGCGGGTTCTGCAGCAGGCAACGCACGATTTCGACGCGTTGCCGCTCGCCCACCGTCAGGCTATGCACGTGCCGCTGCGGGTCGATGTCGAGGCCGTAGTCGGCGGAGACTTCGCGAATCCGCTTCGCCAGCGTCTTCAGATCGAACGGCTCGTCGAGTGCGAGCGCGATGTTTTCGCCGACCGTGAGCGTCTCGAACAGCGAAAAATGCTGGAACACCATGCCGATGCCGAGCTTGCGCGCGGCCGCTGGGCTCGCGATCTCGACCGGCTGGCCTTCCCAGCGGATCTCGCCGGCATCGGGCCGCACCGCGCCGTAGATGATTTTCATCAGCGTGCTTTTGCCGGCGCCGTTTTCGCCGAGCACGGCATGGATTTCACCCGGCGCGACGATCAACGTGACGTCGTCGTTGGCGCGCACGGCCGGGTACTGTTTGGTGATGCCCTGAAGCATCAACCGGGGCGCCGCCTGTTCCGGCCTGCTTGCCGGCTGCGCGGCGGCGCCGTCGCTATAAGAAGAGTCGCTCATGTGATTCCGTAGTACGTCAGAGACTGCCGGTCGCAGCGCGTCCGCCCGCTCTGTCAGCGAGCGATCCGTCACCACAACCGGATGACAATACCTAAATCGACCCGCCCAGTCGAGCCGTCAAAATTCCCCGCAAAGCCCCGCCGCAGCGTGCTCTGCGGGTATCCCACTCTTGACGTGGATTTGTGTTCATATTAAAAGCGATATAACCCCACGCCCGCACGATCAGCCAGAACATATATTTCGGAGAAGTCATGAGTCAGCAACGCGAGGCGATCGATACGTATTTATTACGCGTCTTGCACACCCTCTTGATGGAGCGCAGCGTTACGCGCGCCGCCGTCAAACTGAATCAATCGCAACCCGCCATCAGCGCGGCGCTGCGCCGTTTGCGCGACATCACCGGCGACCCGCTGCTGGTGCGCGGCAAATCCGGCATGGTGCCGACCGAGTACGGCCTGCGCCTGCTCGAACCGGTGCAGAACGCGCTGCGCGAAATCGAACGCATCAAATTCCAGCAGCACAACTTCGACCCGGCGACCTCGATCCGTTGCTACCGGATCGGCTGCCCGGACTACCTGAACGTGCTGTTCGTGCCGACGGTGGTCGAGCGCTTTCGTCAGGCCGCGCCGAACGCGACGCTTGAATTCCACTCGCTCGGGCCGGCGTTCGACTACGAACTCGCGCTCGAAGACGGCAAGCTCGACATCGTGGTCGGCAACTGGCCTGAGCCGCCGGAGCAATTGCACCTGTCGAACCTGTTCGTCGATCAGATCGTCTGCCTGATGAGCAACGCGCATCCGTTCGCCAAACGTGGCGGGCTGACGCTCGACCAGTACCTGAATGCGCCGCATCTTGCGCCTACTCCTTACTCGGTGGGCCAACGCGGCGCGATCGACGTGCATCTCGCGCGCGAACGGTTAAAGCGTCACGTGGTCGTCACGTTGCCGTACTTCAATCTGGCGCCTTATGTGCTGATCAAGTCAGACCTGATCTTCACCACCACGCGCCTGTTTGCCGACTACTACGCCAAATTCCTGCCGCTGACCGTGGTACCCGCACCGCTCGATTTCCCGCCGATGCAGTACTACCAGCTGTGGCACGAGCGCGTGCACTACTCCGACGAAGTGCGCTGGTTGCGCAGTCTGGTCGCCGAAGCGACCAAGACCTTGATCGACAAGCCCTGATCGTTGCGTTGCGGTCTGCCGGCATCCCGTGTTTGCGGATGCCGGCAGACGTGCCCTTCCTCTACGATTACGCCGCCGCTTCGTAAAGCGTCTTCGCCAGCCGGTTGTGCTGCTCGATGACCGGCCCGAGTTCCAGCGTCGCCAACTGACCGTCTTTCACCACCACCTTGCCGCCGATCACGCTATAGCTCACCTGCGACGGCGCGCAGAACACCAGCGCCGCGACCGGGTCGTGCAACGCGCCGGCAAACAGCGGCTGACGCAGATCGAAGGACACGAAATCCGCCGCCATGCCGGGCGCCAATGCGCCGATGTCGTCGCGATTGAGCACCTTCGCGCCGCCTAGCGTCGCAATCTCCAGCGCTTCACGCGCGGTCATCGCATCAGGCCCGAAGCCGACTCGCTGCAACAGCAGCGCCTGGCGCACTTCCGCGACCATCTGCGCGCCGTCGTTCGACGCCGATCCATCGACGCCGAGGCCCACCGGCACACCGGCGAGACGCATGCGCTTGACCGGCGCAATCCCCGACGCGAGCCGCATGTTCGAGCACGGACAATGCGCGACGCCCGTGCCCGTGCGGGCAAACAGTTCGATGCCCGCGTCGTCGAGTTGCACACAGTGCGCATGCCACACATCGTGACCGACCCAGCCGAGGTCTTCCGCATACTCGGCCGGCGTCATGCCGAACTTCTCGCGGCTGTACGCTATATCGTTGACGTTCTCCGCCAGGTGCGTGTGCAGCGACACGCCGTAATGCCGCGCCATCACCGCCGATTCGCGCATCAGATCGCGGCTCACCGAGAACGGCGAGCACGGCGCCACCACCATGCGCAGCATCGCGTAACGGCCTTCGTCGTTGTAGGTCTCGATCAGACGCTGCGTGTCCTTCAGGATGTCCGCTTCACGCTCGACCACCGAGTCCGGCGGCAAGCCGCCGTCCTTCTGCCCCACGCTCATGCTGCCGCGCGCGGCGTGAAAACGCATGCCGATGCGCTGCGCCGCGGCGATGCTGTCGTCGAGGCGGCTGCCGTTCGGGTAGATATACAAATGGTCGCTCGACGTCGTGCAACCGGACAGCAACAGCTCGGCCATCGCCGTCAGGGTCGAGACTTCGATCATCTCCGGTGTGAGGTTCGCCCACACCTTGTAGAGATTGGTGAGCCAGCCGAACAATTCGGCGTTCTGCGCCGCGGGGATCGCGCGCGTCAGGCTCTGGTACATGTGGTGGTGCGTGTTCACCAGCCCTGGAATCACCAGCTGGCCGCGCATATCCAGCACTTCGTCGGCCGTTTGCGGCAATTCAGCCGTCGGTCCGACCGCGACGATCCGGTTGTCCTCGATATAGAGGCCGCCGTCGCGCAGTTCGCGCCGGGCGCCGTCCATTGTGACCAGCACGTCCGCGTGCTTCACCAGCATCGTTTTCTTAGGCTTGTTTGGCTGCATCGCCGCCTGTTCCATCGTCATTCGTTTCTCCGCTTCATTGCTTCCGTGCAAAGTCGTTCGAACGCGATGTGACGGCACGCCAACCGTGCCGCCGCGTCCCGTCGAACGCCGTTGGCCCGGTTACCCAGCGTCATTCCGCCGTCTTCGGGGTGTGCCGCGCTTCACTCAGGTTTGTTGCGGCGCACAGGTGTAACCTTCGATGGCCAAAATAATGCTGACAACTCGCGCCGGTGCGATACCCAACTTCACGCTGCCGATATAGTGGGCCTTTTTTGGTGCCGGTACGATCGAATTGCACGGCAATAGTCGAACCAATCGACCCGATGCGGCTTTCAGCAGGCTGTCTGTCATGCGCCAGCTATTATCTTTCCTATCTCGCGCGCGCTGACATGAACATCCTTTTTACAATGGCTGCCACGGCGCTCGCTTCAATTCGCCGACGGGTATGTAGCCACTGACGTGGAGCCTCGATCCGCCGCAACGTATTCTGGATCGGGCCGCCGCCGAAACCTCGCATTCACATAAGGAAAATTGCGAATGGGAAAGCTCACTACCCACGTGCTCGACACCGCGAACGGCCGTCCCGGCGCGGGCATCAAGGTCGAACTCTTTGCGCTCTCCGGCGACACCCGCCGCGCGCTCAAAACCACCACCACCAATGACGACGGTCGCTGCGACCAGCCGCTGCTCGAAGGCGACGCACTGGTCGCGGGCGAATACGAACTCGTGTTCGGCGCTGGCGATTACTTTGCCTCGATCGGCACGAAGGTGCCGGAGCCGCGTTTCGTCGACCGCGTCGTACTGCGTTTCGGCGTGGCCGACGCCGGTGCGCACTATCACGTGCCGCTACTGGTGTCGCCGTGGTCGTACAGCACCTATCGCGGCAGCTAAGCGCGCAACTGAGCGCACGAAGCGTTTATCGACAGGCGTTGGAGGAGGACGAGGTTGAAGTCGCGCTGTATTGCCGAGCGCCCCCGATTGCACTGTGCGGATCCTTGAAGACACCCGCGAAGCGCAATCGAACGCGAGCGACTCGACCCGAAGTTCCAATAAAAAACGGCGCTGTGCGAACTGAGCGCACCGCGTCTTTCACCCCGCAGTTTGTGCAGCGATGTCATGCATGCCGGCGGCCCGTTTGCGGGCCCCGAAAGCGCTCTAAATCGCTGCGCGTACAACGAATCAGAAGTGGAGGAGTTTCATGGAAGGCTTTATCACTGACTGGCTGAATCTGGCCTTGCGCTGGTTTCACGTCATCGCCGCCATTGCATGGATCGGCGAATCGTTCTATTTCGTCGCGCTCGACAACAGCCTGAAACCGCCTACGGACCCGAACCAGCGCAAGCGCGGCGTGTTCGGCGAGTTGTGGCACGTGCATGGCGGTGGCTTCTACAACATGCAGAAGTACACCGTTGCACCGCCGGAAATGCCGGACGACCTGCACTGGTCGAAGTGGCCGTCGTATACCACGTGGCTGTCGGGTGCGAGCCTCTTCACGGTGCTGTATCTGTTCTCGCCGAGCACTTACCTGATCGACAAGAACGTGCTGGATATGGGTCCTGTCGTGGCCGTCGCGTCCGCGCTCGGCTTCCTCGCCGCCGGCTGGATCGTCTACGACTCGCTGTGCCGTCTCCTCGGCAACAAGGACAAGGTGCTCGGCATCTGCGTCGGTATCTACGTGCTGATCGCAGCGTACCTGGCGTGCCATATCTTCGCGGGCCGCGCGGCCTACCTGATCATGGGCGCGATGCTGGCAACGATCATGTCGGCGAACGTGTTCTTCGTGATCATCCCGGGTCAGCGCAAGATGGTGGCCGCGATGCTCAAGGGCGAAACGCCGAACCCGATCTACGGCAAGCGCGGCAAGCAACGCTCGGTGCACAACACGTATTTCACGCTGCCGGTGGTGTTCGCGATGCTGTCGAACCACTATGCGATGACGTACACGAATCAGTACAACTGGATCGTGCTGCTGCTGATCATGCTGGCCGGTGCGCTGATTCGCCAATTCTTCGTGATGCGTCACCGTGGTCAGGTGCTGTGGTATCTGCCGCTGGTCGGTATCGTGCTGATGTTCGGCGCCCTCTTCTGGACGATGCCGAAGCCGGTCGTGCCGCAAGCGCAGGCTGCGAATGCACCGACGGTCAAGGTGGCCGATATCGCGCCGGTGCTGCAACAGCGCTGCGTGGCATGCCACTCCGCTCATCCGACGATGATGGGCAGCGCCCCGGCCGGCGTGCTGCTGGATACACCGGACGAAATCTCGCAGAACGCACAGCGGATCTATCAGCAGGCAGTGACCTTGAAGGCGATGCCGCTCGGCAACGTCACGCACATGACCGACGACGAACGGATGAAAATCGCCGCGTGGTTCGAAGGCGGTGCGGCGAAGTAATGAGCCTGGCCGGGCGCGTTGCCCGGTCTGGCAGAGCCGTATGAAGCGGGTTTTTCGCGGAAGCGGGAAGCCCGCTTTTTTTTGGCCAGGCGGTTGGCGTTGCTTGTCAGCGATGGCAATGAACTGCCAGCCTATGGTGTCGAAAACGTGGGCGGCCGAGAAAACGCTCGAACACTTTTTCAACACCCGCATGGCGATCACGCCTCTGCAATACGCGCGGATGGTCGAAGCGTTGCGCAATTCGGCGGTCGCCGTCGGTCACGAACTCATTGAAGCGGCGCGCAACGAACCGCACGGAGCCTGCGGAACGTGCGCGCGAAGTGATGGGGCACTCACCGCTCTTAGGCAAGCGGAGGTGAGGGATCACCTGGACTCACCCTCGCCTTCCACAAATGAAAAAAGCCCACAGCATGCACTGTGGGCTTTTTTACAATCACCTGCTGCGCTAAAGCAACGACCTCAAACGCTCACCGCGCTCAACGCATCTTCAGTGAGCCAAAGCGATTCAGCCAGATCCTGCTCGTTTAGATTGAGTCCGTCGCCACCACGATCGACGACGATAAAGTCGCTCACGTCGCCCAACGCGATCAGCGGATGGTGCCAGACACCTTTCGCGTAGTTCACGCCTTGCCAGCCGCTAGTCACGAACGCTCGAATCTGCTTCGGATCCAGTTCGCCCGCCGGCGCCACAACCACCAGATACGGCTTGTCGTTCAACGGCACGAAGGCCTGGCTGCCCAGCGGATGACGTTCGAGCATCTTCACCTCGAACGGCAACGTGCGCGGCTGCCCGCGAAACAGGTTCACCAGCGTGCGACCGTTCTCGTCGGTCACGTCTACCTTCGCGAGATCGTGAAAGCGGATCGTGGTGCCGAGGTTGATCGGAATCTGCTTCGCGCCTTCGAGTTCGATCACGTCGCCGAACGCGGCAAACGCTTCCTTCGTCAAGGGTTCGATAGCCAGTGTTTTCATGATGCGAGCGTGCCCCACAGACGAAGACGCGAGACGCCGCCGTCCGGAATGATGTTGAAGCGCACGTGCGTAACCGGACCCAATGCGGCGATTTCGCTTTCGAAATAGTGCTGGTTGTCCATCTTCAGCTTCTGTTCGCCCAGCAGCACCGGCCAGAACATGGCTTGCGTAATCAGCGAGCTATCCGTGCCGCCGGTCACATACGCAGCCTGGATCGAGCAACGGTCCGGAAAGTTGCCCTTGAAGTGAGCCGTATCGACTTCGATCTTTTTGATCACGCCCGGTTGTGCCAGTGCGACGATCGCCCAGTCGTTTCCCGGCTCGCGGCGACGGCGCGTTTCCCAGCCGTCGCCCATGTTCACGCCACGGCCCGGCATCAGAATCGTCGATGCAGCGCCGAAGTGCTGGTTATTCGCCGCGACCAGATACGCGCCGTTTTCCATCGCTGCGAGATCGAACTGCTCCGTGCGGCTTGCGCCCGCCCAGTCGACTTGCGGTTGGCCATACACTCGCAGACGCGCAATGCCGCCGTCCGGGTAAATGTTCACGCGCAGGTGCGTGTAAGCGTTCGTGTCGCTGACTTCGTGATAGTGATGGCTGTTGCCTTGCAGCGTGGTCGACGGGACGATTTCGGTCCATTGCGTCGACTGGTTCGGCACGCCGTCCACGACTCGCGCCGCCTCAACCGAAGCCGCCGGCGGGAAGTTGCCCGTGAAGTGGCTGGTGTCAAGGTCGAGACCCTTGATCACGCCGGGGCGGGCGAGCTTGACCACGCACCAGTCGTAACCGTTGGCGCGCTTGCGGCGCGTTTCCCAGCCGTCCATCCACTTGCCGTTGTCGTCGTACTTGCCCGGAATGAAGACGGCCGGCTCCGGATTCAGCATACGTTCCTTCGGTGCGAAGAAATCGTCGCTAGCCTCGAGGGCCTGCGCGCCCAGACGCGGGTCCGCCAGATTCACATAGCGGCGCGTGAATTCCGGTGCGTTGGGGTCGAGAATCGGGAGTGCCATCTTTGTCTTCCTTAATGTTTGTTGGTGCTGAAAAAAACGTTTCGGCGCGAAGCCCGCGACGCGTGCCTAAACCTTACGCGTCGATCAGGTCGTCGAGCCGGAAACGTGCAATACGGTAGATCTGATCGAGGCTCGCGCGCAATTCATCCGCGCGGCTGTTGTTCACGCGCGCCTCGAAGTTGGCGATGATGCCGTGCCGGTCGTAGCCGCGCACCGCGAGAATGAACGGAAAGCCGAACTTCTCGCGGTAGGCGCTGTTCAACGCCAGCAGCTTGTCGAATTCTTCCTGCGTGCATTGGGCGAGGCCCGCACCGCTCTGCTCACGCGTGGATTCGGCCGTCAACTCGCCGCGCACCGCGGCCTTGCCGGCCAACTCCGGGTGGGCGTTGATCAAGGCCAGTTGCTTCTCTTCACCGGCCGTCTCGACGATGTTCGACATCTTGCTATGCAGCTCGTCGATGCTGGCAAACGGCCGTTGTTGCGCGGCGATTTCCGCGACCCACGGCGAGTGCTCGAAAATGCCCGACAGCGCTGCGACAAACGCGTCGGTCGAGGTGCTGTTGAGTTGGTCCAGTGTGTATTGCATCGCCTTCATGCCGCTGCCCCGCGGTTGTTTTGTTGGTAAGGGTGATGTTCGCGCCAGTGCCGCGCGATATCGACGCGACGCGTCACCCACACGCGATCGTGCTGTTCGATATGGTCGAGAAAACGTTGCAGTGCGCGGAAGCGCCCCGGGCGGCCGAGCAGGCGGCAGTGCATGCCGATCGACATCATCTTCGGTGCTTCGTCGCCTTCTTCGTAGAGCACGTCGAATGCGTCGCGCAGGTACGTGAAGAAATGGTCCGCGGTGTTGAAGCCCTGCGGGCTTGCAAAGCGCATATCGTTGGTGTCGAGCGTGTACGGCACGATCAGTTGCGGGCTCTTTGCACCGCCCGTCACTTCGACGTCCATCCAGAACGGCAGATCGTCGCCGTAGTAATCCGAGTCGTACAGGAAGCCGCCGTATTCGGCGACCAGACGATGCGTGTTGGGACTGTCGCGGCCGGTGTACCAGCCGAGCGCGCGCTCGCCGGTGATGCGTTCGATCGCTTCCATGCCGAGGCGCATGTGCTCCGCTTCTTTCTCCGGCGACACATCCTGATAGTGAATCCAGCGATAGCCGTGGCAAGCAATTTCGTGACCGAGTTCCACGAAGGCACGCGCGAGTTCAGGATGCCGTTCGATCGCCATGCCGACGCCGAACACCGTGAGCGGCAGGCCGCGCTTTTCAAATTCGCGCAGAATGCGCCACACGCCCGCGCGCGAACCGTATTCGTAGATCGACTCCATGCTCATGTGACGCGCCGGATAAGACGCCGCGCCAACGATTTCCGACAGAAACTGCTCCGAGCCCGGGTCGCCGTGCAGCACGCAGTTTTCACCGCCCTCTTCGTAGTTCAGGACAAATTGCACCGCGACACGCGCTCGACCCGGCCAGTTCGCCTGCACCGGGTGGCGGCCGTAGCCGATCAGATCGCGTGGATAGTTCGAGTCGAGTGGCATGGTTTAACGAAAGCGTGATGACGGTACGTAAAATTCGCCGGGAACTCACGTGACAGGCACGTAAGGTTTGCGTGCGTTCAGCAAGCGTTTGCGAATGCTTGCGCGCATTTGCATGTTACTGACGACGGCGCCGGCGGAAACAACCCTGAATAGCCGCACCAGAAGCAGCAGCAAAATAGCATCGGGGTACCAGCGCCGAGTGGGACCAGTGTAGCGAAAACGCCCGGGTGCGCCCATACACCCGGGCAGATAGTGCGAGTCAGACTGGATGTATGTGTAAAGCCGCCTCCGCGGGGCTTTCCGTGGTGTTTACCCGCAGTAAACCCGCCGAATTCGCGCTTTCCGCGACGCTTGCGCCTGAACCGCGGCGCGGCTCGGGATTTGGGTCCACATCGGACGGACTGAAAGCTTCCAGCGCGCCGCCATAACGCTTGGCGAGCGGCCGGGCATAGTCGCCCCGCTTGGCTGTCGACAGCCGCAGCGCGACCAGCGCTTCCGTCCATTTGAGCGCCGCCGTCACGCCTTCGATCACCGGCGCCCCCAGGGCATCCTCGATCTCCGCGCACAATTCGGCCATGCCGGCGCAGCCGAGCACGATCGCGTCCGACCCGTCCTCCTCCAGCGCGCGCCGGCATTCGTCGAGGATGATGCGGCGCGCCGCCGAACCCGGTTTGTCCAGGTCCAGCACGGCGACATCGGTGGCGCGTACGTTGCGGCAGAAGCGTTTCATGCCGTAGCGCTCGGCGAGATGCCACGCCATCCCGCAGGTGCGTGCCAGTGTGGTCACCACCGAAAACCCCGGCGCCAGCATGCTCGCGGCGTGCATCGCCGCTTCGGCGATGCCGATCACCGGCCCGCGCGCCAACTCGCGGGCCGCGTATAACCCGGGGTCGCCGAAGCAGGCGATCACGTACCCATCGCAGCCCTCGCGCTCGCCGGCAATCACCTCGGCCAGCAACCCGGGCGTCGCGAGCGCTTCGTCGTAATAGCCTTCAATCGACGGCGGTCCCATTGTCGGATTGACCGCAATCACCTCGGTGCCGGGCGCGGCGACTTCCCGAGCGCAGCGGCCCATCGCTTCAGTCATGCGTTGCGTCGTATTCGGATTGATCAGTTTGATGCGCATATCGACTCCTGTTGCAGGACCGGCTCAACGAGCAAGCACGCGGTAGAACACGGCACCCAATGCCGCCCCGATGAACCACGAGAAATTGGCCATCCCGTCGAGCGTCGGCACCATCACGCACATCACCGCGATGAGCGCCGCGGGCAACAAGGCAACCACGGCACGATAGTTGACACCGTTGCGGTACCAGTACGAGCCATCTGGCGAAACCGAGTAAAGGTCGTCGAGCACGATCTTTTGACGCTTCACGAGGAAGTAATCGACGATGAGGACACCATACAAAGGTCCGATGAAACTGCCGAGCACGTCGAGCGTGTAGTGAATCACGGCCGGATTGTTGAACAGATTCCATGGCGTAATGAAGATCGACGCCACTGCGGCGAGCATCCCTCCCGCACGCCAGCTGATCAGGCGCGGCGCGACGTTAGAAAAGTCGAAGGCCGGCGACACGAAGTTAGCGACGATGTTGATGCCAATGGTCGCAATCGTGAAGGTCAATGCACCGAGAATCACCGCGGTCGGATAGTCGATACGGCCCACCGTTTCGACCGGGTCCGTGATCAGTTGACCGAATACCGGCAGCGTGGCTGCGGTCGTCACCACCGTCACCAGCGAGAAGGCGAGAAAATTGACCGGCAGCCCCCAGAAGTTGCCGCGCTTTACACTGCGAAAGCTCTTGCCGTAGCGCGAAAAGTCGCCGAAATTCAGCATGGGGCCGGAGAAGTACGACACCACCAGCGAGATCGCCGTGATCATCACCGGCACAACGGCCATACCGTGATACTTGACGCCACCGAGGTTGATGCCGATATTTCGCCATCCTGCGCGATACACCATGTAGCCGGCGAGAACGAACATCACCACGTAGACTGCGGGCCCGGCGAAGTCGATAAACTTCTTGATGGTCTCCATGCCGTGCCAGAACACCAGCGCCTGCAAGATCCACAGCAACATGAAGCCAGCCCAGCCCAACGTGGAAAGTCCCATGAAACCATGGTGATGCACGTCCGCGTAGGGCAACAGTTGCGGGACGAACTTCAGCACCACGATTACGAGCGCGCTCGAAGCCAGATAAGTCTGGATTCCATACCATGCGACTGCGATCAGACCGCGAATCACGGCGGGGATATTCGCGCCGAGTACGCCGAACGTGGCACGGCAGGCAACCGGATAAGGCACGCCGTTCGCCTGACTCGGTTTGGCGATCAGGTTGCACAGCAGATTGACGATCGTAATGCCGACCAGCAGCGCGATCAGTACCTGCCAGCTCGTCAGTCCAAGCGCGAACAGACTGCCGGCGAACACATAGCCGCCGACACTGTGCACATCCGACATCCAGAACGCGAAGATGTTATAAGCGCCCCAGGTTTGATGGCGCAGCGGCGCCAGATCTTCGTTGTATAGCCTCTCGCTGTAGCCTGCGGGTATCAGCGGATCGCTGGGCGCGTCTGCGTAGGTGGGGATTGCGGGACTGCCGGGCGCTGCACTGAACTGAGCCATGATTCCTCCTGGGATAGGGACCGTCGATAGCAAATCGAAGGACGTTGCACCGGCCATACCAGCCGCCCTCTTCTTCCCGTCAGGTGATAGAAGAAGTTCGAGCCGACACGTCGACGGTGCCGCGGGTGTCTCCGTACGTGACGTACTTGTGGTTATCGCACCGCCTGTAGCCGCGGATTCCCGGCGATGCGTTACTACTCGAAGACCGCCATCCCGTGGCGGCCACGCGTGCGCAAGCCGGCAGCGCTCACGTCGAGCCGCCTTGCAACGCCTGATTCGGTTCAGTTCACTTCAGTGCGGCGCGCACCAGCAACGAGCGCGCACCGGCCGCATGCCTCAGCGTGGCGCGGACTTGGCCTTGAGTGCTTCCTTCGGTGCGCCGTTAAGTGCACCGAACACTTCGTGCAGATCGGCTGCGCCGCGTACGGGGCGCTCCAGCATCTTCAACTCGACGCTTTGCAAATGGCGCGACATCAGCGCCGCCGCCTCTTTGGCATTGCCGGCGTCGAGCGCGGCGAGAATCGCTTCGTGGTCTTCGAACGAGCAAGGACTGCGTCCGAGCGACTCATATAGTGCGGAAATCAGCGTGGAGCGCGCCACCAGGCCATTCAGGCAGTCGCACAGCACGGTGTTGCCCGTGAGTCCGGCAAGCTCGGTATGAAACTCGCCCGACAGACGGATCCACGCCGGAAAATCACGTGTTTCGAACGCTTTGCGTTCACGGCCAATCATGTTGCCGATGCTCTTCAAACGGCGCATACCATGACCGCCGCAAATCTTTTCAACCACAGCCAGCTCGATGATCCGGCGCATTTCGAACACCTCGTGCACCTCCTGCAGCGACGGACTCGCAACGAACGCACCCCGATTCGGTTCGAGGTCGACGAGGTGATCGGTCGCCAGTTGTGCGAGCGCCTGCCGGATCGGACCGCGCTTCACACCAAATACTTCGCATAACTGAGCTTCTGTCAACTTGGCGCCAGGTGCCAGCCGATGCTCGAGGATCGCGGCACGAATACGCTCGGCGATCGCTTCGGGTTTCGAACTATTGGCAACAGTTGAGTCTGTGTCGGACATGATGTTCGTCTCGGTATGTTGGTTATCTTAGAATGGACATAAAAATTGTCAACAATTTTTGCGATTAATTTCGACAATCCGGATGACTCGGCGGTGCTGTAAGTCAGCGCGGCCGCCCCACAAGACCTGCTACGTTTCGCTACAAGTTTAATTAAACTATCCGACGCCCGTCCACTGACGACGATTTTTGTCAACAAAGTGAGAGACCTCCATTGATCGGCTCTGTCGGTTAACGTGTGCACAGATAGACCGTTAGTTGCATTTACAGCCGAAAAAGAAAGCGGGCAGACGCCCGCCGCCTCGCTTCAGGCTATGTCACGCGAGGGTCGGATAACCGGATGCGGTCAGTTTGAAGCCGTGCGCGTTGGCAACAAGGTGGGCGTCCGCGCCGACCGGCAGCGTCAGCATGTTGGAAATATGGCCGAACTGCAGACCGGTGATCACCGGAATCCCGATCACTGCCCTTACCTGTTCGATCATCGTGTGCAGGTCATAGCCATTGTCGTAATCGTATTGTTTGCTGCCGGAGAAGTCGCCGAGTACGAGTGCCTGCTGCTGCGCGAGAATGCCCGACAGGTGCAACTGATAAAGCATTCGTTCGAGCCGGAAAGGTTGCTCGTTGACGTCTTCTACAAACAGAATGCCGCCTTGTACCGGCGGCATATACGGCGTACCGATCAGCGATGTGAGCACCGCCAGATTGCCGCCCCACAGCATGCCCGTGACGTCGGTGGCCTGGGCTTGCGGCACATTGCTCGTTACCGTCATGGTCGGGCCGGTCAGCGCGGACCAGAAGTGCTGCATGGTGAATTCGCTCAACTCTGGGGCGCCAAAGTCGCTCAACAGCATGGGGCCGCCGAAAGTCTTCACGCCGGCGCGAGCCAGCAAAGCAAGCTGCACCGCGGTGAAATCGCTATGACCTACCAGCGCGATCGGCTGATCGGTCAACCGCCGCTGCAGCCCTTCGTAGTCGAGCCCGTGCAGGATGCGTACCGCGCCATAGCCACCGCGTACGGCTAGCACGATGTCGGGCAATGCCCGCGAGGGGTCGGCCAGCCGGTTCAGATCGGCGGCGCGCTCGCCGTCGGTACCGCCGAATCGCAAGTAGCGCCGCCTTGTCGCCTCTTCACCTTCAACGCGATGCCCCTGCGCATGCAAGCGATGCAACGCGCGATGCAGCACCTCGGAATCGTGCGGATATCCGGACGGCGCGATCAGTTCAATGGTGCGATGGACGGTCATTGGCGAGACCTGCAGGATGTTGTTGTTTTAGAGCGGCTCGGCCGCCCCCGGTTCACCGTGTGCCGCAATGCTCCCGGACGGCGCTTCGCCGTCTGCTGCCGCATGTTCGCCCCGTGCCGCCGCTCGGGCTTCACGGCTTGCGCGCCGCCGTTCGGCGAAGAACGATTTGAGCGCGGCGCCGCATTCGGTTTCGAGCACGCCACCGGTCACCGCGGTGTGGTGATTTAACTGCGGATTCGCGAATGCATCGACGACACTGCCGCACGCTCCAGTTTTCGGATCCCGCGCCCCGAACACGACGCGTGCGATACGCGCGTGCATGATCGCACCGGCGCACATCAGGCACGGCTCCAGCGTCACATAGAGTTCGCAGCCCGGCAAACGGTAATTTTCGACAGCTTGGGCGGCGGCGCGCAATGCGACCATTTCCGCGTGCGCCGAGGGGTCGTGAGCACCGATTGGATGGTTGAACCCTGTGGCGATGACTTCGTCACCGCGCACAAGCACCGCGCCGACCGGTACTTCGCCGGCTGCGCGCGCTTCTTCGGCGGCGGCCTGGGCGAGCGTCATGAAATGGCGATCCCGGTCCGAGACAGGCGTCTCGCTCACTGCGAACCCGTATCGGCCATGTTGAGGTTGCCGACGCGCTCGGAGAGCCGTTCGGCAATCCGCCGGCAGTATTCGCGCGGCAAGACCAGCGGGCCACCGCGCAGCGATTCAAGTGCCATATCCAGCGCCAGCATGCGCGCCTGGAGGCGGCAGCGGGTAGCCCGGTCGCTCACGGCATTCAGCTCCGCTTGCAGGTCGCGCAAGGCACGCAGCTGCTCGACAGCCGGCGGCACGAAACCCGCGTTCTTCAAAATCCGGTTGGCGACGCGCACTTCTTCCGGGACTAGTGCATCGTCCTCCAGAGGCAGCGGCGCGCCCGCGCCCGGCAAATCATCGAACTCGCCGCGTGCGGCTGCGGCGGCAATACGTTGTTCGACTAACGCATCAAGCAATTTCATCTGCGGTCCACTACGTTGCGGCCCGAGCATTCTATCAGGGAGCGCGCGACGGTACCGGCTCTCTGACCGACGAATCCCCCTGGTTTTCAGATCCGGCGTATTTGAGGGACGCATGGCATCAATGAGCCGCTATTCCGCACCGACCAGGGGCCATCGGGCCAATGCGATATGCCGCGTACGCCCGAGCAAGCTGTGCACCAGCGCAAATTCGCGCACGTTCCAGCAAACAGACTCGACAGGACGCGTGGGCAATGGAGGCATGCCGTAAGCGAGGGTAACGTGCGGGGTGAACGGCGTGCCGGGCGACACCGCGCGATCGCCAAAGCCTGCGTCCTGCAAGGCCAGTCCGAGCGCGTCGTGCAAAGCATGAAGCCCGACGAGGCCGTCGTCTCCGCCCAACACCAACGGCCCCGGCCTCGGTTTCACCGCGAAGCTCACCACCTTGTCGAACTCGACCGTGAAGGGTTTCATCCGGATCGACGCGGCCGCGCGCATCGCCGCATCGACACGCGCCTGCGGCAATCCGCCGGCGAAATTCCCGAGATGGACCAGCGTAACGTGCAAGCGGCCCGCCGCGAGCGGCTTGCTCTTCGAGCGCGTTTCGCCACACAGTTGCTGCGCGAGCTTCGCAATGCCGGTTGCCGTACCGGCATCGGGGAAGATCGCGAAAAAGAGCCCGTCTGTGGGCGTTGGCGGCGCCTCGAGACCGGGCAACCAGAGTTGTTCAGGCATGTCGCTCCTGACGGGATAACGCCGGCATGGGAATGAATCTCCGTTCAATAGTGCGCGCGCGCCGACGCCCTCGAAAAGCGTGGATGAGTCGACCGCGCAGGGACCTCGGAAGCGCGTGCATTCGCTGATCGCCCGAATACGTCCAATACTGTACATTCATACAGTACTTTCAGCAAATGACACGGCTCGGGTACGGCCAACCAGGCTCTGCGCCTCATGTGCCCCGCTGGTCCAGCCGACAACGCCGGCGATCCCGACGTTCATTCCTTCAGAGAAAAAAACGCTTTGTAGTCTGCGGGTTGCCGATGACTTCGGCGCCATTCAGGCCCTGACTAATGCCCATAACACGTCGATGCCCCGCTCTAGCGCCCTTTGGCAAGCTCTTGCGGCAACGCGCAGCTCGGTGGCTATCCCAATCCAATGCCGCGACGGTGCTGCCGTGCTGCACGCCAGGTTCGCTCAGGCCGCTGGCGAGGCGCGCGATACGTTCGCGCAGAGTGGCGTAGGTCATCCGGAACTGGTCCCGTTAGACGATCTCTTTGTCCTGCATCTATATCGCCTTCAGTCCCAAATTGGGTGGCAAGCATCGATGGCAGGCGAATGTTGTCTGGTTTTTTTCGGCCTGCTGCGATAAACGCGTTGGGACAATCATGCAAGTGTCGGGACATGGGAAGTATCCCCTGAATGGATGAGTGCCGCGAACACGAGGGGGAGAAACGAAAAGACCGCGAATCGTCTGACGAAACGCGGCCCTGCAGGATGGGGGATTTACAGCTGTGAAACCGCTGCTAAAACGTTACACCGGCGCCGTCAGATACGGATTCCCTCGGCCCGGTTCATGGCGCTGCGCCTTGAGTTCCATCCGTGCAATGCTCTGCAGGTGAACCTCGTCCGGACCATCCGCGAGCTTTAACGCACGGCCCCACGTCCAGCTATCGGCCAGTGGCGTGTCGGGGCTCAGCCCCATCGCGCCAAACACCTGCATCGCCCGCTCGCAAACGGCGGTGTGAACCCCCGGCACGAGCGCCTTGATCATCGAGATCTCCTTGCGCGCTTCCTTCGCCCCCACGTTGTCGATCATCCAAGCGGCTTTGAGAACGAAGAGCCGCGCCTGATCGATTTCGATCCGCGACTTCGCGATCCATTCGGCAACCGTCCCATGCTCAAACAGCGTCTTTCCGAATGCCGTGCGCGTCTGGGCGCGCTCCACCATCAACTCGAGCGCCAGCTCCGCGGCGCCGATCGAACGCATGCAGTGGTGAATCCGTCCCGGTCCGAGACGCGCCTGCGCAAGCGCGAAGCCGCTGCCTTCTTCGCCGAGAAGATTCGACCGGGGCACGCGCACGCCTTTGAACTCGATCTCGCAGTGCCCTTCCGGCGCCGTGTGATTGACCACCGTGATATTGCGGATCACCTTGACGCCCGGTGTGTCGCGAGGAACAAGAATCATGCTCTGCTGACTATGACTCGCCGCGTCCGGATCCGTTTTCCCCATCACAATGAAGAGCTTGCAGTTAGGGTGCGCGGCGTTCGTGATAAACCACTTCCGGCCGTCGATAACGTAGTCGTCACCGTCGCGACGAATCGACGTCGTGATATTGGTCGCGTCCGAGGAGGCTACCGCCGGCTCCGTCATCGCAAACGCGGAGCGGATCTTGCCGTTAAGAAGCGGTTCGAGCCACTGCTCGCGCTGCGCGGGCGTGGCAAACATATGGAGCAATTCCATATTCCCCGTGTCCGGCGCATTGCAGTTGAATACCTCGGACGCCCACGACACCCGCCCCATGATTTCAGCGAGCGGCGCGTACTCGAGGTTGGTCAGGCGGGTACCGGGTTCATCTTCGCGCAGATGTGGCAGGAACAGGTTCCAGAGCCCCTCTTCACGCGCGCGCTCCTTCAGATCCTCCATAAAGGAAACCGGATATTGACCCGCACTCACTTCGTCGTGCCATTGCCGGATACGCGGAACGATATGAGTGTCCATGAAGGCGCGCACCTGAGTGCGCAGCGCGTCGACTTTCGGGCTGTAGGCAAAGTCCATTTTTACTCTTCCAGAATCGTGATTGATCTCGCCGACGCATTGACCATTACCATGCGTCGACCGCTTGACTAGATCGTCAGTCCACCGTCGACGACGACACACTCTCCGTTGGTATAGCTCGCCGCATCGGACACCAGGTAAAGCACGGTACCCGCCATCTCGCGCGGTTCGGCATGGCGCCGCAGCGGGATCCGCGACAGCCACTGTTCGTAGGTAGCCTGATCCGAGAACAGCGCGCCGGCAAAGCGGGTTTTGGTCAATCCGGGCAGCAGTGCATTCACGCGAATTCCCAGCGGTCCGCACTCCTTCGCGAATGCCCGCGTCATGTTGACAACCGCGGCTTTGGTGATCGAGTAAATGCCCTGCATGTCGCCAGGCTGCAAGGCATTAACCGAGGCCGTATTGACGATCGCACCGCCGCCATGCTCGCGCATCAGCTTGCCCGCCTCCACCGACATGAAGAAGTAGCCACGCAGGTTCACTTCCACCGTCTTCTCGAAGGACGCCAGATCGGTATCGAGAATATGGCCAAAATACGGATTGGTCGCCGCGTTGTTGACGAGAATGTCCAGACGGCCATGCCGCGCACGGATATGCTGGAAGATCGCGAGAATATCCTCAACGCGCCCGACATGACACGGATACGCTTCGGCACTCCCGCCCGCTTCGCCGATCTCGCGCGCAACGGATTCACAATCCTCCAGCTTGCGGCTCGACACGATCACATGCGCGCCCTGTTCGGCGAGCAGCTTCGCGATCTCCTCGCCGATACCGCGGCTTGCGCCCGTTACCAGTGCAATCTTTCCGTTCAGGTCAAACAGATTAGTAGTCACGATCAGCATTCCTATAGCTATCTATGTTCCGGTTTCCCGCGTGCCCTCAAACCAGGTCGGTACCCATTCTCGCAAGCGCCCCTGCCATCTCTCCCACCTGCCGCGCTTTTTCGCTCGACGCGTTACCGCCCAAGGCCCGCTTCTTCACGCCCTGTGCGATAGCGGCGAGCCGGAAAAAGCAGAACGCCAGGTAGAAGTTCCAGTTCTCAATCGATGAAAGACCGCGAAGCTCGCAATACCGTTCGACAATCGACGGCTCGTCCGGCACGCCCAACGCGCGCCGATCCAGCCCCGCGAGTCCGGCGATATGACCGCCGGGCGGAAGCCGCAAACACATGCAGAAGTACGCAATGTCAGCGAGTGGATTGCCGAGCGTGGACAGCTCCCAGTCGAGAACGGCGCGAACCTGCGGCGCACCGTGCATGAAGATGAGATTGTCGATACGAAAATCGCCGTGCACGAGCGAAGGCTTGCCGGTTTCCGCCGGGCAATGCGCAGGCAGCCATTCGATCAGCGATTCCATCGCTTCCAGCGCGTCGGTCTGCGCGGCGCGATACTGCTTGGTCCAAACGTCGATTTGACGCGCGAAGTAGTTGCCTGGGCGGCCGTAGTCCGACAGACCGGCTTCGTCGATATCCACATCGTGGAGCGCCGCCATCGTGCCGATCAGCGCCTCGTAGATGGCGCCACGTTCCTCTGCCGGCACTTCCGGCAGCGCCGGATTCCAGAAGATGCGCCCGTCCTCGTAGCTCATCACGTAAAACAGGCTGCCGATGACGTCGCGGTCCTCGCAAAGGTGATACGCGCGGGCGACAGGGACCGGTGTCCGGCCGAGCGCCGACAGCACGCGAAACTCACGGTCGACGGCATGGGCGGACTTGAGCAGCGCGCCGGGCGGTTGACGTCTCAGCACATAGCGGCCGCTTTGTGCGTTCAGAAGAAACGTCGGATTGGATTGTCCGTCGGGAAATTTCTCGACAGACAAGGGTCCTTGAAACCCGGGCACGTGCGCCGTCAGATAACGTGTGAGATCTTCAATATCGAATTGGGAATGAGTATTCATGGCTTGCGGGAAACCTGGCGAAGATCAGCCGTAGGTGACAAATTCACGCCTCTCGGCATGTTCGAGATGCGGCACGGAATTGAAGCTGACCAGCGACATCGCGTCGTGGTTAAAGACGTATTGGCAAATGCTGCTGTTCCGAATCTGCAGGTTCAGCGCAATCGCGGTTGCCGCGGGTGCCTGCAGAACCTGTTGGGCAGTGACCGCGATCGGACCACCTGAACTCACCACCAGAACACGGCTGCCGCCAGCTCGCTGGACGTCGATACGCGCACGCTGGACACGTGTCTGGAATTGATGCCAGGTCTCTGGCACGCGGCCCGGCAAGCGGTCATCGGCCCAAAGCTGCAGCACCTGCCTGAGCCCTTTGTAGAAGTCTTTTTTTGAACCTGTGGCCGACAGGCCCGCGGGCAAACCCGTTGGCGAGCCTTCCTCACCGAGGGCGGCGAACAGGGCCGCGAAATCGTATTCGTTCAGACCCGCGTCCTGGACGATTTCGACTTGCTGGCCACCCATCGCCGCCAGAATTCCATCGGCGGTTTGCCGATGCCGCTGCATCGTGCCCATGACAACGCGATCGAACTGCACGTTCGCCTGCGCGAAGTACTCGCCGAGCCAACGCGATTGAATACGACCGGAAGAAGATAGCTCGTCATAGTTTTCGGCGCCGAAAGACGCCTGGCCATGCCGCACGAGATAGAGTTCTGCCATGCCGTCCTCTCTTTAACATGGCTAGCAGAATACTCAGCGCGGCGGCATTCAGGAAATTTATTGTTGTGATAGTCCGCTATAATTTTTTGTGACACCTCGTGTGTAATGCCCTACGCCCGCGGCGACTCTGCCTACTGGTTCATTTCCCGCATGAGACGGCCAATCTGCTCGCGCAGCCAACGATGCGCCGGGTCTCCGGTCACGCTTCGATGCCAATAGCAATGAGATTGAAGATCCGGAAGATCGAACGGCAGCGCAAGAATTCGCGCGTCATACCGCTGCAGGAGCACGAGGGGGGCCGTGAGCACGAGATCGGTTCGCATCGCAATCAAAGGGGCGACCAGATAATGTTGAACGCGCGTCTGAATCGATCGCCTGAGGCCCAGCCTGGTCAGCTCGGCGTCGACGAGACCCGATCCCTGCGGGCGGCTCGATACATGGATATGGCCGAACTTGAGGTAGTCGTCGATCGTCAGCTTCTTTCTGGTGAACGGATGATCGTGGCGCAGCATGCAGGCATAACGGTCGCGGCCTAGCGGCTCCTGCTCGAGGTAAGGGTCGTCGATCAACGGCGCGTCGATCGCGAGATTGACGGCCCCGCTGGCGAGCGCTTCCGGGACCTCGCGGCGTGTCGTAAAGTAGCTTTCGATGCGGATGCCGGGCGCCAGTTGCTGCAGCACTTCTTCCAGCGCGGGCAGAAGAAGTGCTTCCGTGAGGTCGGTCATGCTGAGCCGGAACGTACGCTCAGACGAGGCCGGATCGAAGCGTCCTCCCACGTGAGTGCTCGAATCGAGCAACTGCAACGCCTCACGAACCTGGCCGATCATGTTTTCCGAAACGGGGGTCGGCATCATGCCGGCCGATGTACTGACAAAAAGCTGATCGTCGAATGCCTTGCGCATCCGTGCCAACGCATTGCTGACGGCCGGCTGCGTGATGAACAGCATCTCCGCGGCGCGCGTCAGATTTCGTGTTCTGTAGACGGCTTCAAAGACTACGAAGAGATTCAGATCAACCTTGGACAAACGCATTCGCACATTCCCCGACGCCACTCGAACTGATTTCCCCACTCCTTCTATTCACGCGCAGGCATCGGCGCAAAGCGACGATCGGCGTGGTGTCACGGAGCGACCCAGGCGAGTCTACTCCCGCGAGCGCAAGACAGCCAGACAGGGCCATGAAGAAGCTCTGCGCGATCGTCGGGGGGTAAGCGGCACGCCTGGGCATGCTTCAGGAATCGCTCAGCGACATAGCGCGCAAGACGAGGTCTCGCAGAACGGTTTCCAACCGCACTTCGCCCTTGACGATCTCGGCTGGATCGCCTTCGAAGGCGATCCAGCCTTCATTGAACCCGTCGAGCATGCGCATACGCGGCAAGGGCTCCTTCATCCCCTGGGACCGGAACAACGCCTCCCATGTTTCGCGCAGCACGCTCTGCGCACGGACCGGGCGACCGAGCACCCGGGCAAATGCCGCCGCCAGATCGTTCGGGCTCACACGCTGCGGCCCCTCCAGCTCGACCACCCGCACGCCGCGCCAGGTTTGCTGAAGCAGTTGCGCGGCCACGCGACCGACGTCCGCAGTCGCGACCATCGGCACAGCCTTGTCGAGCGGCTGCAGAAAGCTGTGGACAATTCCTTCGTCCCGAGCCGGCCCAATGTCCCATGCGGCGTTTTCCATGAACCACCCCGGACGCAGGAATGTTAGAGGCATCGGCAACTCGCGAAGCGCCTGCTCCATCAGCGTGAGTTGCGTGAGCAGATTAGTCTCCGTGGCCTGCGCGCCGATCGTCGACAGGCAGACAACCTTGCCAGGTGCCGCCGCCTGCAGCGCGCCGCGTACCGCGTCAATGACAGTACGTGCTTCGGAAAAGCCCGGCGACGGGTCGAACTCGGGCGGCAGCAGAATGAAGACGCCTTGCGCGCCGTCGAAAGCGGCGGTAAGGGACGCGACGTCGCCCATGTCGGCCGTGACCACTTCACACCCGCGCTCGGCCCACGAACGTGCCCGAGCGGCATCGCGCACCACCGCGCGTACCGGCTGACCCGCGGCGAGCAACGTGCGCGCCAGCGCCCCGCCCACCTTCCCTGTTATCCCTGTGATTGCATACATTGCGGTTTCTCCTTGCATAGATGAATGTGTGCTGCCGGATGCATTGTGGGTAAGCGCGCGGATAAACTAAATGACATGAATGGAACTTATTAAATGACTGAGAGTTACCAATGCGTCATAGTGTGTTTTTACGCAGGGTGCAGGGCTTATGAGATCGTTCAGAGAGAACTTATCCAGCGGTATCGGCGTATTTGCGGTCGTCGTCGATGCGGGGACGTTCGTGGCCGCCGCCGACCTGATGGGCATGTCGCCGCCCGGGGTCAGCCGGGCCATCGCCAGGCTCGAAAAGCGGCTAAAAATCCGGCTCTTCAACCGGACGACCCGCGCCGTTTCCCTCACTGAAGAGGGACGACGGTTCTATGAGCAGGTGATGCCGCACCTAAGGGGAATGGAAGAAGCAGCCGCAGCCGCGGCAGGCGGCGCCGTGACAGTGCGCGGAAAGCTGCGCATCAATCTGGATCCGGTTTTTTCGCGCATCATTCTGGGTCCAAAGCTCGACGAATTCATGGACCTGCATCCAGAACTGGAGCTCGAGCTCATTGCGAGAGATCAGCTTGGCGACCTCGTCATGGACGGCTTCGATCTGGCCTTGCGCTTTGGCGAACCTCGTTCGTCGAGTCTGGTCGCGCGAAAGCTCCTCGACACAGCGGTTGTCACGGTCGCAGCGCCCTCGTACCTCGCTCGCCACGGGCGGCCAACGGAGCCTCAGGAGTTGGGGCACGGCGTGCACCGGTGCCTGGAATTCCGCAATCCGGAAACCGGCAAGCCATATCCGTGGGAGTTTCATCGCAAACGCAAAAAGCTGATTGTCGAAACGAATGGACGCCTGACGGTAAACGATCCGAGCGCACTCCTGAACGCGTGTCTGGCCGGCTCCGGCATCGCGCAGATGCTGCTGTCCGGAGCCCAGCATCTGATCCGGGAGGGACAGCTCATCAACCTCTTCCCCGACTGGCCGGACGAGCGGTTTCCGCTCTATGCGTACCATCCGTCGAGGCACCATATGCCGGCCAAGGCAAGAGTGTTTCTTGACTTTGTCGTCGCTTTGACGAGTACGAGTTAGCGACACCCATCAGCCTGGCGCCTCTTGATGTAGCCGTGGGATGGAAGGGTCCGACGCGCACATTCTCGGCTCACGTGAGGTCTCAGGTGCTACCGCATTAAGTGGTTCACACCGTAATCGCCAAGAGGTCCGGCCGGCCCTCACAGCGTTACTGCATGCCTAAAATCGCGCGCGCATCCCCACTCCAGCCGTCTCGCCAGACGACAGACCGGCAAAATGGTCGTACATATATACGGCGTAGAGGTCGGTACGTTTGGAGAGCGGATAGTCGTATCCCAGCGATGCAGTCTGCCGGGTCTGATCGAGTCCGCCGGAATCGCGCGAATACGCATACGACGCCAGGATCTTGCCCACTCCGACGGTGATTGTCGCGCCGCCCTCGAACATGTTGACGTGGAAATCCTTGTTGATGACATTGTTGTCGGTATAGGTGTACTCGCCGTACAGCTTCGCAACCGAAAACTCGTACGAAGCCGCAAGCTGGGTCGCTGACTGACTGTGAAAGCCCTTAATCAGGGAATTCAGATCACCGGCCGTCGAGTTAAAGTTCGCGTACTGGTAGACGGCACCGGCGGCAAAGGGACCATTCCGATAAGAGGCCTGCAACGAATACTGTTTGCTACCGTTCCCCGAACTGCTGTTGCCGAACGCGTAGATTGCGTGGCCAACGAATCCGTGCAGATCGGGAGTGGCGTACTGCACCGCATTGCTCCATGCGGTCCCGCCGACAATCCCCTGATCGGTCTTGTACGCCGGATAAGTACCCAGGCCGGCGTACATCTGCACGATGGTCGGCGAGAACGTGAAAGAGGCGTAATACGGATTGAACTGGCATGCCTGCAAATACAGCAGGCTGCTCTGGCGTCCCAGCGTTACGGTGCCAGCCGGTGTAGTGAGGCCAACATAGGCGTTACGCGAGAAAAACGGATCGCCGTTGAAGGAACCATACGCGCCGTTCTGTGGACGGAAAAATCCCTCGATAGCAAAGATCGTCTTGTAGCCGCCACCCAGGTCTTCCCGACCACCGAAGCCCCAGAACGAAGTAGACAAACCACCGCCGCCTTCCTGCCAGCTAGCAGCTTTGCCGGGGTACTTCTGAACTCCGACCCATGTATCGACGATGCCATATAGCTGCACGCTCGATTGTGCGTATGCGTGAGCGCCGATCAGCATAAAGGCGATGGTCGCAGTAGCACGATAGATTCTGTTCAGCAAAGCGGTGGAGGCACTTGCTATAAACATGGTATTTCCTCTTTCGTTCTTTTAAATGACGAGTGGATGCCGACGTCGCGATTGACGTCTCGAAGCCAGTGGTAATTGCGGGGCGCAACTTGTACCCGAGGCCGGGATCGGGCCCTGTGGTCAGGCTGCAAATCAAATGCGGCAGCGCGGCGGATGCGTCCCGCGGGCGATCACGCGATCACAGACAATCGATTACCTTGAGCGCCGCATTTGATAAACCCCGCGTTGGCGAGTGCGCAGCGCCGACTGTGACGCGGCACGCAAATCTGGACAATCGCCATCGATTCACGCGCCGGCAATATCCTTGATTCAAAAGCGCTGACGCGAGTAGGACTCTTGCTCCAACGATCTTCGGTGATACGACGCGATCGTAGTTTTGATTTTCTGGAACAGGAAGAAATAGAGTTTGATGTACTGCCCTACCAGAATGGCATTCATGAACGTGCCTTCGCGGATAAACCTGGGTCCCCCAAGCAGGGCAAAACCGATCAATGCACTAATGATCAGAAGCGTGCAGTCGAAGCTCGTCTTGATGTCCCCCCATCTCAAACCCGTGCGCTTGAAAAGCGTATTGACGAACATGTCGATCGGCATGAGTACGAGATTCGCCCTGATCATCAGGAACAGGCCGAAAGCCAGCAATGCATCCGCGAAAACCAACAGGAAGAACTTCGGAAGATAGTCCTGAAAACCGATCGACCTGGTCAGCATCAGGTTCAGATCCAGGCACGTGGCCAGCACAAACGCCGGAATCAGCGAAGCGAAATTCTTCAGTTCGAAGTCTTTCCGCGCGGCCAGGTAAGTCAGAAACAGCATGAACAACTCAAGCATGAAGTTGTACGTGCCCTGGCTGAGACGCGGGTACACGAGGGTCATCGTTCGGGTCAGACTGCTTTGCGGCGAAATACCTATGCCCGCCCTGATGGCCAGACTGATACCCATGGTCAGTATGTAAATACCAATGATGTAGGTGATCCAGCGCCGTTGAAGGCTCCCGGTATCGATGACTTCAGCTTCCCTTGCATGGTGCGCCATGACTGCCCCTTGGTTGTCTTCCTGCTTTTGTGCGGTGTTGTTCGCTTTTCTCGATGATGGGACACCGCGCTATGGTGAGGCGTTTTCCGTGATTGCCGGAGTGAACGTGCCGGGTTCCATATCGGGCCAACATGGCCGGCGGGGAATCCAGCGCACCCACCGGCCTTCTCCTCCTATGGCGTTAGCGTCACACCATGAAACCGAACCGGTCGAGAGAGATGAACAAGGTCAGAAGTTTGTTCACCACGGGCTCGCCCTCATTGCGATTGCCCATCGCCTCCAACGCGGCGTCGATGGCGCGGGTCGCGCTAAGCAACTCGGACAGGTTCATGTTGGCCTGGACGCCGTAGATGTCGAGCGGCAGCACCGCCTTGACTTCCTTGTTGTCGGTGACGACACAACCGCCCGCATAGGTGTCGACCTGCTGGAGGCAGTGGCACATTTCCGCGCTGTCCTGGCCGACCGCAACGAAGTAGGCTTTGGGTGCAGGCCAAAACGTAGCCACAGCGCCGCGGTCGACATAAACGCCCTTGAACAGACCGTTGACCACATGGCGCTTACCGTCGGCATAGCGCTGTACGACCGAAATCCGGTTGAGCTTGACGCCCCCTACTTCGGTGACGACTTTGCCGTCCCGCAACGGCACCCACACTTCCTGATAGAACTTTTCGTGGCCCCGGCCGTAGACGTCGAACAGATACACCTTGGCCTGCTTGCCGTCCGCCGAGATTTCCAGCGGCACAAGGTCCAGTTGTTCCGGCGTCAGACCGCCGAGTCCTGGAACCGGCTTTTTCACCATGCCGGAATAGTCGATATCGGCGTGCTTCAACAGCTTGCGATCCTTCGCGACCAGTTCGCCATCCTTGAAGACAAAACGCGGATTGATCTTCGACAGGCTGTCGGTCAGCACGATATCGGCGAACCGGCCTGGCGTCAGCGAACCGAATTTGTTGTCCATCCTGAATGCACGCGCGGTATAGAGCGTCGCCATCTTGATCGCCTTGATCGGATCGATGCCCATTTCGGCGCACAGCGAAACGATCCAGTCCATGTGCCCCTTGGTCAGCAGGCGGTCGACCGAGATATTGTCCGCGCACAGTTGAAAATTCTCGGCGGGCCACTTACGTTTGACAATCGCACGCAGCATGATTTTAATCACCTCGCTGCTGCCGACGCCAAATTTGATTTGCGTCTGAAGGCCGTAGCGGACGCTTTTCTCGATGTCGTCTTCCTTCCAGACATCGTGGTTGGCAAAGGCGCCGATCGCGGGCATGTAGTTCAGCATCATGTCCGACAGCGTGGTCACGCCCCAATGAGTGTTCATGAAACCGCCCTTGGCGCGCCCCAGGGCCGATTTGCGGAAGTCGTCGTCATTGCCTACGCTGTAGGTCAGGTGCGCGAGTTCGCCCAGGCCAATCACCGGATCCATCTTCAGCAGCGCGTCGGTGACCGCCACGGAAGTTTTCTTTCCAGGTGCAAACGCGTATACGCGATAGGGTAGACGTTCGTGGTTCCTGAACAATTGCCCGGTTGCCTCCACCGCTTCCGCGCCCGCCGCACTCACAAAATCGAGGCACTCCGAGAAAATAGTGGTCGTACCGCAAGGGACGATGGCCTCGGCAAACGCCGCCGGATGGGCCAATTGCGCATCGAAGTGGACGTGAGCGTCGATCAGCCCGGGAATGGCATAAAGACCTTCACCGTCAAAAACCTCACGCACCTTGATAGCCGTTTCGTCCGGATTCAACGCGACGATGCGCTTGTCGTACACGAGGATGGAACCTTGATAGACAGTTTCGCTGTGGACGTCGAGGATATTCAGATTCTTTAGAAGAAGATCAGCCTCCTTTCTTCCGTTGAGTACTTCGAAAATCGCTTTCACCTGATCGTAGTGGGCACTGACGTTGCCGTGCTGCCCCGGTGCTGCGACGTTTCTCTCGCTGACTTCCTGATACATGGTTGTCTCACTTTCATTAATTAGTTGAGTCCGCTTCTTGCTGCGCCGCAACGAACCGATTGGCCAGCGTAGAGGCGGACATATTTATGGAGGGACTGATCGACAGCCTGCTGATCGACCTCTTTCTCATCCAATCGCCAACCAACGCGACTGATGCAATTAAGACTGAAGTGAGTGTTTCTAAAAAGAAGAGTTTTTTGCACGGAGCGTGCACTTTTCGAGTACGCTATGCCGACCCAAGAGAGACAGGCGACCGACCAGAGAGGCAGCCGACCATGCTCCATTCACGCTTGCTGCGCTACCTCGACGAGGTTGCGCGTTCCGGTTCGATTCGCGGTGCCGGCGACAAGCTGCACATTGCCCCTTCCGCCATCAACAAGCATCTGTTGCTTCTTGAGGAGGAAATCGGCGAACCGCTGTTCGAGCGCCTGCCGCGCGGGTTGCGACCTACGCCGGCAGGTGAAATCCTGCTCGCCCATGTGCGCAGAACCATTCTGGAATACCGCCAGGTCGAAGCCGAGATACGCGACCTCAAGACGCTGCAGAAGGGCGAGGTGATCATTGCCACCGTGACCGGACTGGCCAGCGGAATCGCCTCGACGGCGGCAGCAAGTTTTTGCGCGCACCATCCGCACATCAAGATTTCGATCAGGGCTATGTCGGGGCGAGAGATCCTGGACGCACTTGTCAGCGGCGAAGCGGATGTAGGCCTGGGCTTCAACCTGGCGGCGTCGCCACAACTCGAAGTCCTTTGGGAGATGGATACGCGCCTCGGTGCGGTGATTGCGCCCAACCATGCGTTGGCGCGCATGGAGTCCATACCGCTCGCCTACTGTACCTCTTATCCACTCATCTTCGCCGACCAATCCATGCTGATGCACGGAATCGTCGCCGATACTTTTGTGGAAGCGGGAATCAGCGTCGAGCCGGCGTTTCGGACTAACTCGATCGAGACGATGAAACGCCTCGCCGCCTCAAGCGAAAGCATTGCATTTCTCAGCAAGTTCGACATCGCGGAAGAGCACCGCCAGGAGATACTCACTTACCGGCAGATTCGTGACCGTGTCTTTAGCAGGAATGTCCTCTCCCTCGTTCGACGCGAAAAAGTCGGACACGGTCTTGCGAGCTTGCTGCTTGCCGAGGAAATCATGGGCGTATTGGGGGCGATGAGCGGGTGACGCTGACCCGCGAAATGGGGCACGCTCGCGCCAATCCGCTCAGGAAATATTGGGTATCCTCATTTTACGAAACCGGACTGTGATTTCCCTGACACACCAAAGTCCGCGTCGGCACAGCCGGATGACGTGCACCGGATGTTCGACGACGGCGCGATCGATCCCGCGAGCGGATGCGTTGACGGGGGCGCGGAACGCCAGTATTCGCGGGTGTCTGGAAGATGCATTGCCCGCGACCGGCATAGAGTTGGAGGTAGCCATGGCGCACCCGAATTTTTGACGATGCCCGGCACGGTCAATGCGCGAAGATTTCCTCCGCATCAGATACCGGAACGTGCAACGGCCTGCAGGCGATTTCAGCGGAAACCGGGACTCCCTGAATCAGGACAAAAATACCAACCGCCTCACCACAACGGTTCTATTCAGTGTTGTGCACGAAATTAGCCGGCACGGCCGGCCCCCACAAGTACAGTGAATCTTCAGGAGCAAAATCGCCCGCCGGCCACTCGTATCCGGCCGACACAAAATCGATGTCCGCCGAGTATTCGCAGAACGATCCCCACGGATCCTCAACATAGTGGAAGTAGTTCGAACCGAGCACATGCCGCCCCGTTCCCCAACCTTTGGAGAACCCAGCCGCGGCCATTTGCGCCGCGCCTTCACCGACCACATTGACGTTATCGACATCCCACGACGAATGGTGCCAGCCGCGCGCATGGCTTTTGGCGAACGCCACCAGATGATGATCGCAACCGTGCGGGGCGTGAGTGAAAGCAATCAGATCTTGCGATTTATCCGACAGACGCAGACCGAGCGCCTGCTCATAGAAATCGACCACTCGCAGCACGTCCGGCGTGAAGAGCAGAACATGAGAAAGCCGGCGCGGCTTGACAGGTTGTACGGCGGCACGCGTGCAAGCCCCTCGCACATCCGCCATGGCGCCAGTGTTCACGCTGATCGTCTTGCTGCCCGGACTCGTTTTGGGGCCAACCGCAACCTGTATCAGGTTACCGTCCGGGTCGTGAAACCAGAAGCCAGCGGCTTCGTTACCATTTGCCGAAGCGACGAATATTGCACCCGCCGCCGCGGCCTGCTTACGCAGCGCAGGCAAATCCCGCGCATAGCAATTGAAGCTTAAATAGGCTAACGACTTCCTGTCGGCCGAAAGAATCCGCGCCCAACGATGCCCGTCCGCACTCCGAAGTTCGAGTTCTTGCGTACCTGCCCCCACGGTCGTGACGTCAAGACCGAAGGCATGGAAGAATCGCTCCGCTTCAACGAGCGAAGGCACATTTAGCGCGAAGTGGTCGATCGAATGCACCCCCGCCCGGGAGCGCGCCGCTGCAGACTCCGTCATGACAATCTCCTCGCGACCGACTCACCGGCACTAATGCCGCCGGTCCGCCGATATGGCCGATCAGGCCGCCTGTTCGTCGACAATCACGTTGCGCAGCGTGCCAATGCCCTCGACGCTCACTTCGCAGACGTCACCTTGTTTCATCAGCAGTCTCGGTGTGCGCGCCCATCCGATGCCTGACGGCGTGCCCGTCACGATCACGTCGCCCGGTTCAAGCGTAATCGCCTCGCTCAGAATACTGATCAGGCAGGCAATATCGAACACCATGTCGTCCGTGCTCGCCGCCTGCACGACTTCGCCGTTCAGACGCGTCTCGAGCCACAGCCCCTTCGCACCGGCCGGCAATTCGTCTGCCGTCACCAGGTCTGGACCAAAAGCACCCGTTCCGTCGAAGTTCTTGCCCACTGTCCACTGTGGAGACTTGAACTGGTATTCGCGCACCGAGCCGTCGTTGAAGAGCGAGTAGCCCGCTACGCAGGACAACGCATCGTCCTTGCTGATATAGCGGCCGCCCTTGCCTAGTACGGCGGCGATCTCCCCTTCGAAATCGAGCGAATCGGACGCGGTTGGCCGGATCATCGGCTGTTCATGGGCGATCAGACTCGTATGGACGCGAAAGAAGATCGTCGGATAGTCCGGCTGTTCGTACTTGCTCTCCCTGGTGTGATCCGCGTAGTTCAGGCCGATGCAAACGATCTTCGGCGGACGGGTAAGCGGCGGCAGGAAGCTCACGTCGTCTGCGCTCACTACTTCCGTACCCGCATGATCGCGCCCATAGGTAGCGAGGTCGACACCTCGTGTGAGCAGAGACTCGAGTGATTCATCCCCGATCACACGAATGTCATTGCCCTCTCGTACGCCGAGCAATGATTTCCCATCCTTAACGAAGGACACATACCGCATAACGATCTCCAGTACATTGAAATGAAAGCGCGTATGCCATCACTGAGTGACAGGCAACGCGTATTGCCGAAGCCACGCGGCAAAGGCGTGACAAATCTCATCGTTGGCACGACGCGCCGCTGCCGATGCTTCGAAGAATGCAAAGAATGGATGGAACATGTCGTCGAACCGGTGCACCTGCACGGGAACGCCGGCAGCACGAAGACGTTCCGCGTACGCAAGCCCTTCCTCGCAAAGCGGATCGTGCCCAGCGACGGCGATCATGGCGGGCGGCAGCCCGATAAAATCCTCCGCGTGCAGAGGCGACGGCGGAAAGGTCCCGGCCTGCGCCTTGTTCAACCCCATGTAAAGCCGGGAGATATCGCGCAAGTCCGATGGCGACAGCATCGGGAAGTCGTTTCGTTTCGCTTCGATCCGCGCGGTGTCCCGGGCCAGGTCGACACCGGGGACCACGAGCAGTTGTGCCGCAAGGCGTTCTCCCCGGTCGCGCAGCGTCAGGGCCGTAGAAGCGGCCAGGTTGCCGCCGGCGCTCTCCCCCGCCACCGCAATGCGCGACACATCGCCTCCCAGGGCCGCGACGTTACGGATAGCCCATAGCGTGGCCGTCAACGCGTCATCGTGCGCGGCAGGAAACGGATGTTCCGGGGCCAGCCGGTAGTCGACTGAAACGACCACCGCGTTCATGTCCCGACATAGCTTGCGTGCAACGTCGTCCATCAGTTCGACGCTGCCGAGCACGAATCCGCCACCGTGGAAGAACACCACCGTCGCCAACCCGGGCCGCGCATCTTGAGGCCGATAGATGCGCACCGGAACGTGGGCGCCGTCGAACTCCGCGAGTGCATCTTCGAGCGCACCGACGACGGGCAGCGGAAAACGTTCGCGCGACGCCATGATGGCGCGCCGCATTCGCTCGCGCGCCTGCTCAGGCGTGCCGGAAAATGGCGGCGGCGCATTGGCGGCACGCATCGCCGACACCACAGCGGCCAGTTCAGGATCGAGCGGAAGATGCATGGCGACGTCTCTCATTGCAAGCCGAGAATGTATTGCTGGGACGCAAACGCCCGTTGCCGCAGTGCATCGAGGTCGACATCCAGCATGTGGCCATGCCGCTTCACAGGCCGTCCTGCGACAAAAACCGTGTCCACGTTGCCCGGGTGGGCAGCCAGCACAACAGCGCCCACCGCGTCGGAAACCGGTGTGAGATTGAGGTCGTCGCCGCGAATCATGATGATGTCGGCCTGTTTGCCCGGCGTGAGTGAACCGATCTTGTGATCGAGACCGTTCGCGCGCGCCCCCGCAACCGTGGCGAATTCGAGCACGTCACGCATCGAAAGCGTGGCCGGTGCGTTCGCCACGCTCGAATGGTTGCCGCCCATCCACGAACGGTAATAGGCGAACGCATGCCGCATCTGCGTGAACATGTCGCCTGAGCATTTGGTTTCGGTATCCCCGCTCAGACTGGGCCGGATGCCGACCGCCAGCAGTCGATCGAGCGGAATGTCGCCGATGCCTTGCGCGTTCAGTTCGCAGTGCACACCGAGCGATGCGCTGACGCCCGTGTCGGCCATCATCGCGATCTCGTCCGCACCGCAAAAGCAGCAATGCACGAACGTCAGGTCGTCGCTCAGTACGCCGGCGTCATGCATCTGTGCAATGGCCCGCACGGACGCGTTGCGTGCATACGCGCCCATATGGATGGACGACCGGATGTCGAGTTCGCGGGCAAGTTGCAGATCGGCAAGCCAAACGTCGCGCTGCGCCATTTCAGGGCCGCGCGCCGCCATCGCCAGCGTGAGAAGTTGATCGTCGGATGGGAAGAACCGTTCGCGCAAACGACGAATGTCATCAGGGTGGCCGCGCTGGCTGTCGAACATCCACGACGCGCCGTCCACCAGCGGCCAACCGTGCGCAAATACACCGCGAATGTTCGCATCCCGCAAGCCCAGAACAGCGGCGTCCGCATGGTCCGGTGTATTTTGCACGTGCGACCAGTCGAGCATCGTGGTGATACCGCCATCCAGCGCGGAAACGGCGCCGAGCATCGTCCCAATGTAGACATCCTCCGGCCGGAATGCGGCACCTTTCGCGCCCAGCATTTCGGCGAAGTAAATCTGCGGATCGATATCCGCATAGCGATGGCGCACGCAGGTTTGCCATGTGTGCCGATGCGTGTCGACAAATCCGGGCAGCACGATCATGCCGCGCGCGTCGACGTGCTCTGCATCGGGAGCGTCGAGATGGGACTCGACGGCAATGATGTCGGTCCCCTCGACGAGGATGTCACCTTTACGCAGGTCACCGATCACCGGGTCCATGCTCAGGATCCAGCCACCCGTCAGCAGAGTTCGTTGTTCGTTCATGATGTCACCGTTTCAGCCATTTGCCGATTTGCGCTGCGGCTTCGTGAGCACGCCCCACTTCGGTGCTGGCCCACGCTACGTATCCATCCGGACGCACCAGCAGCGCCTTCACGCCGTCCATCGAGGCGGGAATATGCGCGGCGCGCGCCTGCAACACGGTGACCGGCAGGCCGGACACATCGAGTGCTTCGAACTGGCTGCTGAATCCCTCGAGATCCAGCAGCACGAAGTGCCGGCTGCGCAGGGTTTCCGTCACCGCGACAGAACGTCCGTCAAGCAACACGAGATCGAAGTCGGGACAACGCAGGCCCGTTAGCGGATGGCTATCCGTGTCGCGCGGATACGGCGCTTCCAGACCGCACAGTTCCAGCACCAGTTTGCGTTGCACATCCGGCAACGGCACGATGTGCTCCTGCATGCGGCGCTTGAGGGCCACCGCCTCCGGTTCGAAGTTGAACTGCAACGCACACTGCGCCTTCACGCTGTCGAGCAGCGCATGCATGACGGGAAGACGTTCCGCGTCGTACGTGTCGAGTGTGGCCGCATCAGCCACGCCGTTGATGACGTTGGCGAGTTTCCAGCCGAGATTGAAAGCGTCCTGCAGGCAGAAATTCATGCCTACGCCGCTTGCCGGGTAGTGGATACGCGCGGACTCACCAACCAGGAAGGTGCGCCCTTGCCGCAAGCTCGGCACCGCACGCATCTGATCGTCGAACCGCGATGCCCAGCGATATTTCTCGATGCCGTAATCGGTACCGTGCACATCGCGAATGCACTGCAACGCTTCTTCGAGCGTGACGGGTTCGTCTTTCGGCGCGTGACGGCGGTCACGGTGCACGATATTGAATCGGGTAATGCCCTCGCCGAACGTGTAGCCGCGTACCCAGCCCATTTCGTTGTCGACATTGATCCGTCCGCCGGGCCACGGCGCCTTCAGTTCAGCATCGAGCACAATGCCGCGAAACGTGCCGGAACGCCCCTCGAACGGCAGGCCGACTTTCGATCGGACCGTACTGCGGCCGCCGTCGGCGCCGATCAGGTACTGCGCGCGCAGCGTCGAGATGACACCGGAGGCATCGGCCACATCGACCTCGACACTATCGGCCTGCTGGCGGACGTCCCGCGCTTCAGCGCCGCGCCGCACATGGACACCGCACTCCACCGCCCAGTCCCACAGCACTTCCTCGGTCAGGTTCTGCGGCAGCCCCAACGTGAAACCGAAACGCGTTTCCAGATATTTCCATTCGATCGGATGGAAACCTGCCCAGATGTGGGATGGACGGAACGGGTAGTCGGCGATCTTGCGCGTTTTCTCGATGAATCTTTCCGCAATGCCGCGCGCGTCGAACAACTCCAGCACGCGTGGCAAGATCGTGCCGGCGCGTGACTGGACACCTTCCGTGCGCCGCTCGAGCACCAGCGTTTTGACACCCGCTCCCGCCAGTTCCGCCGCGACAGTAAGGCCCGACGGACCGCCGCCGACCACTATGACATCCCACTGCATCGTATTTCTCCGTCTACTTTGTGGATTCGGATCCTGCACCGCGATCCTGTAACACCGGATCCGACCGGACTCGTGTGGCGACGACGCCAGACGCGCCCATCGGTCGTCCTCTGCTTAAAAAAGATGCGTCATCCCAACTTCCATCTCCAGTTGTCGTGACGTTGACGCTGGCGCCTGATTCCGAAGCACCGCCAGTTGCCCGCTACCTGCTATCTGCAACACGCTGAGCAGGTAGAGGCTCGTGCGCTTCGAAAGCGCGTAGTCGAGGTGCGCGTGAAGCTGATTCCATTTGTAGGTATCGAGCTTCGTGTATGAATAGCCGCCGCCGATGCGCATTTGCGTCGTGATGTACTTGTAGGCGCCCACGTCGATGGTCTGCGCCGTTTCCGACTGGCCGGCGGCTGTCAGGCGCGTATAGCTGTAGTTACCCATCACCCGCACGGTGTCGCCGGCGTAGGCCACGCCGAGCGTGGTCGTGTTCTGGTTCTGGCTAACGGTCCGCGAATGATTGGCGCCGAAATTAATGCCGTACAACTCGCTCACCCCTAACCGCGTGTATGGCGCATACGGCACACCGTCTACGGATTCCCACACCAGCACCGACTGGAACCGGCCGCTCGTGAAGCTGGCCTCTGCGCCAACCGTACGACCCGTGTTGGTCGCCGAACCCTGCTCGCCAAACCCATACTGGGCGCCAAACTGAAGCGCGCCGCCGAAGACAGGCGATTTGTACTTGATCAGGTTGTTGAGCGAATTACCGACGGTCCGGTCCAGGTTGCCAGGATGAGTCGCGAGGAAAGAGGTGAAGCGTTCAGACGTGAAGGGCACAAGATCGGCAAGAAGGTCGTACATGGACCCCAGCGTGAGCGTCCCCACTTTGCTGGATTTCAGACCAAGGTAGCTTTCGAAAGGCGAACTCGTGCCATTGTTGATAAAAGCATACTGACTAAGCCGAAAGAACGCGGATGTATCCGTGTCCAGTTCTTCTCTGCCCGATATCGCCCAGAACGGCACCGCATGGGAGCCGGTCATCTGATACAGACTGCTGCCCTTCCCCGCGTTATTGCTGTACGAAATGCCGGTTCCGAGCAGCCCCGAAAGGGTTACGCTCGACTGGGCATAAGCACTGCCTGAAATAGCCGCATAAATCGTTATACTAATTAATAATTTTGTTTTCATTTCCACGTCTCCTGATCTCCTCCACAAACCCTGTTCAGATACGACCGCTATAACTGCGATTCGCAGCACGAACAGGGATCACACCGATCGCGATAGCCGGTCGCGATCGTCGGCAAGCCTTCCGGCCTACGGTTCTATTTTCATCGCGCGTCGCCAACGTGAACGCCTAACGCGACGGGGTTCACTACGCCGCCCTGTCGAAGAAACGTGCGGTAGAGAACGATAGCGGCCCAAAGCGCGGTGGCGCCCGCAGCGGCGAATACCGACGCCATCGCACGGGGCAATGCATCGGGGCTTCCTCCGAAACCATGCTGGCTGACCAATGCGATCAACGTGGGAGAGCCACCTTGTCCGATCAGCCCGTTGAGAACGAGGACGATCGCCATGACTGCGCCCACTATCGACGCAGGCGCCACTTTCGCCACGACTGTCGACGTGACTGCCATGAACGTCCACGAGAACAGCACCACCATGGCGTCGACGACCCAGAATGCGCTCACCGATCCAATCAGACACATCGTGACGGTCAGCGCCGTCACGGCAATCGTCACGAGCACACCGACCAGTGCAACGCCCGCAAGACTCCTGCCGCCCTTCCGATCCATCGCCATGCCGGCGAACCACAGACCGAGCGGCCCCATCGTCAGCAGCAGGCCACCCTGCATCAGGCCGATTTCCCGCAGACCGAGATGGAAGCGGCGCGCGGTCATGGTCGGCATCCAGCTCCCAAGGCCGAAAGTAATCATCGCGTGGGAGACGGCGAACAGGGTCAGCGGCAGAAATATCGCCCGATTCGCGACAAGATAGCGACCGACGCCCGCCAGACTGCGACTCGCATCCGCGGATGCTTCTTCTTGCCGCCCCGGCTCCTGCGCAAGAAAAATGAGCAGACTCATGGGCAGCCCGACCATGCCGATCAGGAACAACGTGACCTGCCACGGCGAGACCGTACCAATGAAGGGAATCGAGCGGATACCGGCGGACTGGATTGCACCCAGCAACGGGCCACCCAGTACGAGCGACAACCCGGTTCCGAGCATCAGCGACATCGTGTACACGGACAATGCACGCGCCCGGCGTTGTTCGTCGACCCCGTCGCGAAGCAACGAATAGGACGAAGGTGGGATCAACGCTTCCGCGCCGCCCACAACGATTCGCGCCACGAGGAGCGCCACGAACGCCGACGCGACTGCGTTGGAAGCCACGGCAAGCGACCAGATCGCCACGCCCACCGCAATCACAACGCGCCGGTTGAACCGGTCCGCCAGCCAGCCGGCGGGCAGCCCTACCGCAATATTGGCAATCGCAAATGCCGCGCCGATCAGAAGGCTGATCTGGACGTCGCTCGCCCCGAAGTCCCGTTGAATCGGCCCTACCATCAGCACGAGAATGTTCTTGTCGATCTGGGCCAGCATGCTCACCACAGTCAGGCAGGCAACCAGCCCCCATTGCCGCAGGATTGACTGGCGATTACGGCGGTCCTCCATATTCTCTGTCTCCGAAGGTTTTGTGCGAGCCACAGAGGGCCGCTATTTGCAGCAAGTATAGATTTCGCGAGACATTTACAAAATTTATTGTTTAAATACAGAGCATCCATTCTGTAAATGTCATACGACGATGCGTTTCAACAAACTCGATCTCAACCAACTGGTCGTGCTCGACGCGATCCTGTCCACCCGCAGCGTTGGCCGCGCAGCCGAACGGCTGTTTCTCAGCCAGCCCGCCACGAGCTGCTCCCTCGCCCGTCTGCGCGAGTACTTCGAAGATGAGCTGCTGGTGCCGGTGGGTAAGACGCAGGTCCTGACACCGCTAGCCACGGAACTCGTCAAACCTGTCAGAGACGTTCTGCTGCAAATTCAGACCATCACACGCGCCAGACCGACGTTCGATCCGGCCACCTCGACGCGGCGCTTCACGATAGAGTCGTCCGACTACGTGATCAGCGTGTTTCTTTCCGAAGTCGTAAGAAGAGCAGCCAGGCTTGCGCCATTGATGCAGTTCGACCTGAGGGCGCTCAGCCCCCAGTCGCCGGAGCATCTGGAAGGCGGTGAGGTGGAGCTGCTGATTGCACCCGAGTTCAACACGGTTGCGGGACACCCTGCCGAGAAATTGTTCGAAGACACGTTTACATGCCTGGTGTGCGCAGACCACCCGGTCAAAGGTAATACGATTACCACCGATCAGTATTTCGAATTGGCGCATGTCGGTGTCGAATGGGGCGGCGGCAGGCGCGTGACCCTGGACGCGCAGATGATCTCCACCGGCAAACAGGTTCGCCGCCAGGATGTCATTTCGCCGACTTTCACCCTGGTCCCGGAACTGCTCCTCGGTACGTCGAGAATCGCCACGCTGCCCACGCGGCTAGCCCTTCAGATGGCACAGCGGTTTCCACTGCGGATCCTGCAATGTCCGATCAGGATTCCGAAGTTCGTGGAGAAGGTGCAGTGGCATAAATATCAGGAACGCGACCCGGCCATCTCCTGGTTACGCGCGCTATTGCGGGAAACGGCGCTCGCCCTGCCGGTTGCCGAACGGGCTGAGGTCAACGGAACGGCTACGTCCGGCAAACGGTCGCGGCGAGCGTGACAGCGAGCGTCTTGCGGAAATCCGGGATCCAAACGGCAAACGCTTTTTCGTTAAGCACCGTATGCCATCCGAACCAGACCGCGCGGGCCAATCGCTCGAATCGCGCGACCAGGAGATCGGCGTGGGCGAGGCAAGCGCGTAAATGACAAATTTACAGTTGAACGTATCCAGTTTCCTCACACTTTCAGCGGCCCACTTTAGAATCTCCACCAGGCGCCGATGATCTCAGGTGAATCGTCACCTTGACTAAACGCGCTCCTGCTGACGCGGCAACGGGCAACGGGCAACAAAGGGATGCCCGGGCGCGACGTTACACTTCATTCAACGACGGGATATCCCATGATTTCACGCAAAGGCGAAGCGCCTGAGGCACTGAGCAAGGAAGATCTGGAGGCGATGTCCGAGTTCCGTTACCAGCTGCGCTGCTTCCTGCGGTTTTCCGAGGAGGTCACTCATGCTGCGGGGGTCACGCCTTTGCAGTATCAACTGATGCTCCAGGTGAAAGGTTTTCCCGGCAGATCGTGGGCGACAGTAGGCGAGCTGGCCGAGCGACTGCAAGCAGCGCCCAATGGCACGGCTGCGCTGGTATCGCGCTGCGAATCCGCCGGGCTGGTGATTCGCAAACCTGGCGAAGAGGACCGGCGCCAGGTACGGGTCCACCTCACCGCCAAGGGCGAACGGTGCCTGCTGAAGCTGGCGGCGCTGCACAAGCCCGAGATCGCATCGTTTGGCTGGGTGTTTGGCAAGCCAGCCAAACTGCCATAGACATAGATATTGTCGTTCGCAGAACATCATCGGCCACTACGCCATGTATGGTCCATGCAAATATATGGCACACTGTGCTATATAGACCCTACTGATGCGTTTCCGGCGGCGGCATGCATATTTCAGAACTTGTTAACAAACGTGCACTACAACGCGCGCGGCGGCTATGGTTGCACTATGGTGTGTTCTGGCTGGGCGCCATCGCGACCGGGCTCATCGCCGTTCTCTACGCGAAGCTGATCGACATCGGGTATGACACATTCCTGCGCTATGCGGCGCGATACTGGTGGCTGCCGCTTCCCGTCACCCCGGCAATCGGTGCTCTGGGTGTATGGCTTACCCGGCGCTACTTTCCCGGCTCCGAAGGCAGTGGCATCCCGCAGGTCATTGCCACGCTCCACGACCGCGGCGATCTTGCTCCACGTCTGCTGAGTATCCGGATCCTCGTCGGCAAGATTCTGGTGTCGTTCCTTTCGATACTCGGCGGATTCACGATTGGCCGCGAGGGGCCGACAATTCACGTGGGCGCCGCGCTGATGTTCAACCTGCGACGCTTCTATCCGAACCGGTTCCGCGCTATCCGGGGCATCGAACTGGAACGGCGGCTAGCCCTCGCGGGCGCGGCGGCGGGGCTGTCCGCGGCGTTCAATGCGCCGCTTGCCGGCGTCGTATTCGCAATCGAAGAGTTGACCCGCAGCTTCGAGCAGCGCACGAGCGGCGTGCTGATTACCGCGATCATCTTTGCCGGCGTCGTTTCGCTGGGGCTGCAGGGCAACTATACGTATTTTGGAACGATCAATGTCGGCAGCCACTTTCCAGATCTGCTGGCAGTCGCGGTGGTGTTGATTGGCGCTGCGTCGGGCGTGGCGGGCGGCGTCTTCTGCTGGCTTCTACTGAACACCAAACGCTGGATGCCCGCGTCGGTGAGTGCCTGGCGCAGTAGTCGACCGGTGGCATTTGGGGCCGCGTGTGGCCTGGTCGTCGCGGTAATCGGGGTGGTGTCAGGCGGCCACACGTTTGGTAGCGGCTATGCCGAAGCACGCGCGTTGCTGGAAGGACGCGCACAACTGGGCGTCGCCTACCCGGTGCTCAAGATGGCTTCGATGGTGGGCTCGTATCTGCCAGGTGCGCCAGGCGGCCTGTTCGCGCCATCGCTCGCGATCGGCGCCGGTATCGGCAACGCGTTGCACTTGCTGTTTGGCCAGATGCAGTTGCCAATGCTGATCGCACTTGGCATGGTGGGCTATCTTGCGGCGGTTACACAAAGCCCCATTACCGCTTTTGTGATCGTGATCGAGATGATCGACGGCCACGCACTCGTCATCTCCCTGATGGCCACCGCGTTAATCGCCAGCCAGATATCGAAACTTTTCGCGCCGGCACTTTACGAAGCGTTATCCGAGCGTTACAGCAGGCCCGAGGTGAGCACATAACCGCCGGAACGATCTTCTGTGCAAGCAATAGCGGACCCATGCATCGCACAGCCAACCAGACCGCACGCCGGATGCACGACGGGACCTCGATCACGTCCGGTTTGGTTTGGCGCATAACGGCCTTTGTGCGAGTAGTTTTTCGAAGCAACCCCGCCGGCAGCGGGAACGGTGATAATCACAATGAACAGGTACGGACGTGGCGATGAGGGGTAGTCGTTTGAATGTCGGCGCGATGGAAAACCCGCTGATCCGCTCGAATATTTGCCACCGCAATAGCCTGGCGATCCTTATGGAAATAATGCGTCTGCCACATGGAAGCTATCGACCCACGCTCTCCTACTCCATGAAACGATAACGAGCGGGACCCGAGTAACCAGCAACTATCGATCTGCATTCATGGGCACGAGGAATATGACCGTCATCGATATTCTGGAAAAACGTCTGGTGTTTGGCATCACGCGCCTGATCTGCGTCGCGCTCCTATGTATCGCGTTAGCTTCGCTTGTCGCGGTGGTGTGGGCGAGCTTTACCGGCAATCGTACGGCGCCGGCGGTCTCTGACCCGGTTGTCGGCGCGCAGGAAATACTCTCTTCAATCGCGGGGTCCCAGGAGGCCAACGATCTTTCGCCCGACCTGAACCCATCGAGCCTTGTGGCGATTCCGAATGCCACGGGCCTCGCGATCCCGGCTGCGCTCGAATCGGTGCTTGTCAATGACTCGACAAGTCAACCCGTACTCGATAGCTGGCTTGGGAAAGTCCCGGAGCAGGATCGGCAGCAATTCCTGAATGAGTTGTCCAACGTCGTAGTCGAAGCTAATCGGCACGCGGCGACGTGGGAGTGGGATAACAGACAGCGCTACGTTGCGACAGCTATGGGGCGATATGCCGAGGTAAAAATCCGCCGGCTCGATGAGATTACGAGACTGCAAACATTAGCCGCCGCACAAAACGCCCAATATCACCTTGACGCGGGCGTCCTGCTGGCCATCTGCGCAGCCCTGATTCTTCTGCTGGCTGTGCTCACAATTGAACGCAATACCCGCCCAGGAGCCAAAACTGCTGGCGGCAAATGAAGTTCCACGACGTCCGGTCCGGCGCCATTCCCGTCTCGATGTTCAGACTGGCAGGTGCCGCGAAATATGGCATGTCCTTGCCGTCGAATGGAGCGTGGAAAGCTAGCCGCGCACAAGTCGCCAGTTCGTCAACCATTAGGCACTTCGCACTCGCGACGGGTGGCCTCGCTCCTGCGGCGCAGTTCTTCCGTGGTTTCGCCGCCGCCTTCCGGCGTCCAGCCCGGCGGCCGGATTACGTGATTGATCGCGGTCGACACGCTTTTCGCCTTCACCACGTCCCGCACTAGCGTCGCCCAGTGCTCGAACTCGACGACGAACGGATTGCGTGAGGTGGTCGGGGTGACAAGCCCGTAGCGGCAAGGTTCGTCAGCGCGTTCCGCGACGTAAGTGCCGAACAGCCGGTCGAAGATAATCAGTACACCGCCGTAGTTCGCATCCAGATAGTCGACATTCGATGCATGGTGCACGCGGTGCGAGGACGGCGTATTGAACACATACTCGAGCCAACCGAGCTTCGGTATCCACGTGGCATGCAGCCAGAACTGGTACATGAGGTTGATGAAAAGCGTCAGCAGAACAACTTCAGGGCGCACGCCGAGCCACACGAGCGGCGCGAAGAAAATCGCCGAGCCCGTCAGCTTGCCCGTCACGCCGAGCCGGTACGCGGTGGAGAGAGTCAACTGGTTCGGCGAGTGGTGCACGGCATGGGTAGCCCAGAAGAAGCGAATGCGATGCGACGCGCGGTGATACCAGTAGTAGCAGAATTCCTGACCGATGAAGAGCGCCAGCACTGTCAGCGCGCTATTGAGCTCCACCGTGAAGATGCGATGCTCCCAGGCGAAAGCAAACACAGGTGCCGCGAGCGATAGCGGCAGCATGGCGAGCAGCTTGCGCGCGAAAACGTCGGCGAGCGAAAGCCATACTTCATGCCACGCAAATGGCGTAGCCGTATTGCGGTTTTTTCGAGTCAACCAGACGGCTTCGACCATCGATACGGCGATGACGAAGGCCGTGACTAATAGTGTGAATTTTCCAAGTTCTTCCATGACGATGCCATAACGGTAGTGGCCGGGGTATCGTCTGCGGTGAAGTCGTGTAACCGCGCATCGCATCCGATACGCGCACTTTAGCTACGGCTCGCGCAACAGGCTATGCGAAAGTTATTTCAACGCATGTCATGCGGCCGGAACGCTTTATGGACGACGCACCAGCGGTTCGCGTGCAGTGCGTGGCGCATCCCTGCGCGTGCCGAACAGCGTGTCGCAGATGGGAAACGTCAGGTTGAAGTTTTGTGTCGCCATCAGTTCGGGATCGTGATGCGTGACGTGCAAGCGCCGCACGGCATTGACGAACGGAACGCGGTCGAGCAACGGGTTGTCGGTGACGTGCGAGAGTGTGTGCAGCCCCTCGTACATCAGGTAGTACGCCGCCATCGTGAGCAGCGCGATATACCCCGCATTGCGCGAAAATACATAACCGATGAAGAGTGCGAACGGCACTGCCGCGAGCACGAACGCGACCGGCGCAAACGGCGGAAACAACAACGCGCGCCAGTGCCGCTGGCCCTTGTATTCGAGCGTGACGTGCGTGAAAAATCTGTGATGAACCGCGCAGTGCCGTTTGTAGATCATGCTGAAGTACTTCGTCGGGCGATGCAGCACGTAGCGATGTGCGGCCCATTCTGCCCAGTTGCCGAACAGAAAGAGCGGAATGACCGCCATCCATTCGGCAAGCGTGGGCGCATGAAGCTGCGTGAAGCAGTACCCGATCACGCCACTCGTGAAGAGCAGCGTGAAGCCAAGGTGCAGTTCACCGCGATACCAGGCTGGCGTGGCCGCGACATAATCGTCGCGAAACTGGTATGAGCGCGCGCGAACGTCCTCGTCATATTTCATCGATGTCTCCTGTATGTGAGCGACGCGGGCGCGCTTTTGCGCCCGCTGGAATGCACTAGGCGGCCTCGTGGGCGGTACCGTTATCGAGCTTGCCGCGAGTCTCCGGCACGATGAACGCCCCCGTCAGGAAAATTACGCTGATCGCCCCGGCGAAGATCGCAAGCGTCATCGGTAACTGGCCGGCGTCTTTAGCCACCAGCGAGACAGCGGTCGGCATCATGCCGCCAATCGCGAAGCCGATGTTCCATGACAGCCCCGTGCCGGTGGCGCGAATCGCGGTCGGAAAGCGTTCGTTCAGGAAGATCAGAATCGGCGCGTAGCCGGCGCTGCCGAGCGCGCTCAAAATCACCGCGTAGACGCCGATCATCGTGATGCTTTGCGCCGTAGGCAGCAGCAGGAATAGCGCAGGCAGCGCGATCAGGCGAATCAGGCCGATCCAGACGAACGCGCTCTTGCGTCCAATGAAGGTGCTCAGGTGTCCCGCCGCGATCGAGGCGATCACCACCGCGACGCTGCAGATCATCAGAATCGCGGCCGCGGCGCCGTTCGGTGCGTGGCTTACCACCTTGAGGAAGGTCGGCAGATAGCCGGACGTCAGGTAATAGCCGCTACCGCCGCCGATCGTCAGCAGCAGATTGACGAACAGAATCGAGCGATAGTCGCGTGAGAACAGCGTGCGGATCGGCGAGCGTACGACCTCGACCGGTTCCGCCGTGTTCTGCATTGCGGCCTTGGCGGCCTTCTCGGCGGCCAGCTTCTTCCACAGCGGCGATTCCTCCAGACTACTGAAGACGAACAAGCCGAGAATCGAACTCACAATGCCGGTGAAAAACATGCAGCGCCAGCCCCACACGTCGAACAACTCGCCCGGGAAAATCGCAGACATGGTCAGATAGGTGAGCGATGCGAGCAATGCGCCGAGTCCCGCCCCGCCACCGCCGATCAGCCCCGACACGGCGCCGCGATATTTCGGCGCGACCGATTCGGTGCCGATCGTGTGGGTCGACGCCACCACGCCGCCGACGAATACACCTTGCACCAGACGCAGCATCAGGAACAGGATCGGCGCGACGAGGCCCACTTGCGCGACCGTCGGCAGCAAGCCGAAGGCTGCGGTCGACAGACCCACGCCGACCACCGCAGTAATCATCGCGCCCTTGCGTCCGTGCCGGTCCGCGTAGGAACCGAACCATGCCGAGCCGAGCGGGCGCATTAGCAGGGTTACGGCAAACGATGCATAGACCGCGGCAAGCGAGAGCATGGCTTGTTCGGACGGAAAGAACAGCCGCCCCACTACCGGTGCGACGAACAATAAGACGAACAGATCGAACAAATCCAGTGCCCAACCGAGGCACGAGGCCACTACTGCACCCATCACTTGCCGCTGGTCTACCGCCGGCAAGGCGGCGCCATTTTGCGCTGCTACGGACATCGTCATCTCCTTGATTATCAGCGGGCCGTCTTTCGATCGCCCCCGTTTTAAGGCACGTTCTGGATTGCGTGCTCTTAGTTGTGTTAATGAACTCTTATCGACCGACAACCATGGGCGACGTCGTGCTCGACACCGCGCCCGTGTATCGTCGCGCGAGCATCGCATCGGCGATTTTTTCGGCCATCATGATGGTCGGGATATTCGTATTTGCCGAAGGCAACCTCGGCATCAGCGATGCATCGACGACCCGCAAGCCTTGCGCGCCACGCACGCTCCCCGCGTTGTCCGTCACAGCCATGATGTCGTTCGCATCGCCCATCTTGCAGGTGCCGCTCGCGTGCCATACGCCGAACACATTGGCGCGAATGAACGACTCAAGCGCATTCTCGTCGGCAAGCAGGGTGGACATTCGCTGGCCTCGCGTGAAAAACCGTTCGATCAGCGTCCGCCGGATCGGCGCAGGTGTATCGAGCAGCATTCCAAGCAGCGAGGTCAGCGCGGCATTGCCGGTTCCGACACGGCTAAGCGCTTTGACTCGTGGTGAAAACGCCGCGGGGAAAAAATCGCGTGGGTCGTGACCGAGCCCCGAGGCCTCGACGATTTTCGCGAGCATTCGTACGCCGAAAGCGAGGCGCGCGACATCGCGCGGATCGTCGAGCAGATTCAGATCGACGCGCGGCGGCACTGCGGGCTCGGGTGAAACGAGTTGCACACGGCCGCGCGAATACGGGCGATTGCACCAGAGAAAGAACAGCCCGAGCCGCTTGCCGAGCGCATGCCATGCGGCCCGAGTCGCACTCGACAGATACAGATCGGACGCATCGCACCCCGCCACGCCCGAGGTGAAACGCGCGGCTGTCATACTCGCGCGACGCCGCGACAAAGGCACGCGATAACGTCGCTCGAGAAAATGGCAGAAGGTCAGCGACGGATGATCCTGAAGATTACGTCCCACGCCCGGTAGATCGATCATGCAATCGATGCCGAGCGCACTCAGCTCATCTCTTGCACCGACGCCCGCTCGCATCAGCAGCGCCGGCGATTGCAGCGCGCCTGCACACAGCACAACTTCATTCGCCTCGAAACGCACACGGGCGCCGTCGCGCGCGACAGCCACCACACCGCGCGCAACCATGCCCTCCATCACAATGCGCTCGACGCGCAGCTCCGGATAGATGTGCAGATTGCGGCGCCTGCGTGTCTGCTCATCCAGATAGGCGACGGCGGTCGAAATGCGCTTGTCGTCGAGATTCGAGAATGCGCCGGGAAAGTAGCCGTCGCCGAACTCGCCGTTCTGATCCAGCAGGCTGGCGAAACCGTTTTTACGCATCCCGTCGGCAAACGCATGGCAGAACGGCGGCCAGTCGTCCTGAAGGATACGGCGAATAGGCACCGGACCAGCGCTGCCGTGCAACTCGCCTTCCGGGAAATTCACGTCGCGTTCGAGCTTGCGGAAATACGGCAACACGTCCTGCCACGCCCAGCCGCTTGCGCCATTAGCGGCCCAGTCGTCGTAGTCGCGCGGCAGGCCGCGATTGGCCGATTGCACGTTGATACTCGATCCGCCACCCATCACGCGCCCTTGCTCATAGACACGCGGCGCGGCCGTTCGGGTCGCGCTCGCTTTGAGCTCCGGCCAGATGTAGGTGTCGCCGCAGAAAACCGGCATGGGATAGCTGTCGAGAATCGCCGCAGGCACAGCGCCCGGCGGCGTATCCTGACCCGCCTCGATCAACGCGACGCGCAACGACGGTACTGCCGACAAGCGGTGCGCAAGCACGCATCCGGCCGATCCACCGCCCACAATCACGTAATCGAAACGCTCCATATGCTTTGTCTCCTGCGTTTTTTTGCTACGGGGTATTGCCGTTATGTCGTCTTGCGTTCGGCTCAACTGCCGCGAAACACCGGTTTACGTTTGCCATGAAACGCTTCGACCCCCTCACGGAAATCGTCGGACGTGCGCAGACGGCTATAGCAATGCCCTTCGAGTTCGATCGCGATCGAGAGCGGCGCATCTTCGCTGTCGTTCAGCAGCTTCTTGGCGGTGCGTTGCGCGAGCGGCGAGAAGGCCCGCAGTTCATCCACCAACGCATCGGTCGCGGCTTCGAGTTGCGCATCGGCCACGCACTCCACCGCGATCCCCCAGTCGTAGGCCTGCTTGCCCGGAATGCGGCGCGAGCGCATGACGATGTCCTTGGTTCGACCGACACCGATCATCTGCTGCAAACGCGCCGAACCACCCGAGCCCGGAATCTGGCCGAGCTTCTGCTCCGGAAGTGCATAGAAGGTGGTGTCGGTGGCGATGCGGAAATCGCACGCGAGCGACAGTTCGAAACCCACGCCGAAGCAGAAACCGCGATTGGCGGCGATCACCGGCTTCGAGCAGCGCGCGGGTGCCGCGATATTCCAGGCGAGCTTGGACACATGTTCCGGCGACGCCTCGAGAAAGCCCTTGATGTCGCCGCCGCTCGAGAAGTGTTCACCCGTGGCGCGCACGACGATCACGCGTACACGCTCGTCTTCGTCGAGCGCTTCGAACGCCGCGCGCAACTGGTCGCGTGCGTGCATCGAAATCACGTTAAACGGCGGCCGATGCAGGATGATGTCAGCCCGCTCGCGTTCGGCGTCGATCTCGATCGAAAAGCCGTCGAGTTCCTGCAGCAGGCTCTGGCCGCGGTGAGTCAAGTCGGTCATGGGGTTACTCCTTGGTAGTTTCCGTGTGTGTGGCAATGAATGCGCCGCTGGCGCGGCTGCGGTCGCCGTCATTGGCGTCATCGGGCTGATCACGGCCGTCGCGTTCGTACTCGCCCGCGGACAGCTTGCGGCGCAAGATCTTGCCCACCGGCGACTTCGGAATGTCGTCGACGAAGACGTAATCGCGCGGCCGCTTGAAGTTGACGAGATTGGACGTTCGGCAATACGCATCGAGCGTTTCGGCATCGACGTATTCGCGGCGTTTGACGAAGGCGACGACCCGCTGGCCCCACCGCTCGTCTTTCACGCCCGCGACCGCCACCTCGTCGACGGCGGGATGCAGAGACAGCACCGATTCGATATCGACCGGCGAGATGTTCTCGCCGCCGCTGATGATCATGTCGTCGACGCGTCCGGACACGTACAGGTCGCCGTCGAGGTCGAAGAAGCCGGTGTCGCCGGTGAAATACCAGCCGTCGCGCAATGATTTGGCGTTGGCGTCCGGGCGGTTCCAGTAGCCTTCGAAAGCTTCGTCGCCGAGCAGGTCCGCGATGATCTGGCCTTCTTCGCCAACCTGTGCAAGATCCTCCGGCGTTTGCGCATCGAGCTTCACGACGCGCAGGCGCGTATTGATGCCGGCACGCCCTGCGCTGCCCGGTTTGCGCGTCGCGTCCTGATCGATGCTGAAGGTGTACACCTCCGACGAGCCGTAATGATTGACGAACAGGTCCGGTTTGAAAGCAGCCGAGAGCCGCTTGAGCAAGCCGTCGTTCATCGGCGCGCCGGCAAAGCCGAGCTTTTTCACCGAGGTCGTGTCGATTGCGGCGAAAGCCGGATCGGCGAGCAGATCGTGATAAAGCGTCGGGACCAGATAAAGACAGCTGATCCGATACTGCGCGATCGAATCGAGCGCGAAACGGGCGTTCCAACGGCGTGCGCAAACGAAGACGCCGTCGACCATGGCCATCGAGAGCAGCGAGCGCACGCCCATGGTGTGATACAGCGGCATCACCCCGAGCGTGCGTTCGCCATGCCGGTACAGATTCTGCGCGACATGGGCGAGCGCGGCGGCCCGTTCATGACGGTGACGGCGCGGCACGCCTTTGGCCGTGCCCGTGGTGCCCGACGTGTAAAGAATCAGCGAGTAGTCGTCCGCATTTGCGCGAGTGGTCTGGATACCGGCTTCATGCGAACGCTCGGCGAGGAGCGTTGCGAATCCGGCGGTACGGCCTTGCGCGTCGTCGAGCCCGATGCGCGGCAGAGTTTGCGCTGCCGGGCTTTGCGTGACCGCTTCGGCACTGACCGGTTCATAGACGATGGCCTTCACGCCCGCATCGGTCACGCAGTAATCGAGCTCCTCAGGCTTCGCGCGCCAGTTCAACGGCACGATCACGATACCGGCGAACTGGCAGGCCCAGTGCAAGGTGGCCATTTCCCAGCGGTTTTGCAGTACGACGAGCAGCCGGTCCCCGTGCGCGAGACCCAATTCGCGCAGGCCTTCGGCGACGTTCTCAATGATGCGATGCCACTGCGCGTAGGTCAGCGTCATGTCGCCGTCGACCAGAGCGAGCGCGTTCGGGCTGCGCTCAACGCTTTGCAAATAGGTTCGGCCGAGATCAAGCATGAACGGTCTCCACGGTCTCATCCGCCTGCTTGCCTGCCTGACGTCTCGCCGCCACGTCCAGCACTGCCGCGACGATCGGCGTATAGCCCGTACAGCGGCACAGATGGCCCGAGAGCATGTCGCGCACCTGCGCCTCGGTGGGATCGGGCACGCGCTTCAGATAGTCCGCGCACGACATCAGAATGCCGGCCGTACAGAAGCCGCACTGCAACGCGTGGTGGCGCTGGAATGCCTGCTGCAGATCGCTGAGCACCATATCGGGCGCGAGGCCTTCGACTGTATCGATGCGACGTCCTTGCGCCTGCACCGCCAGCATCAGGCAAGAACGCCCTGCCACGCCGTCGATGTGCACCGTGCACGCGCCGCAGACGCCATGTTCGCAACCGACATGGGTGCCGGTCGCGCCCAGTTCGTGACGGATAAAATCCGACAGCAGTTCGCGCGGCTCGCAATAGCCGCTGCGTTCGCGGCCGTTGAGCGTCAGCGTGATGCACTGTCGGTCACCCTGCCGCAAGATGTTGTCTCCAGACGTGTTGCTCACTTTACTTTGCCTCCTCGATCACGCGCCATCCGAGTTGCCGGACCAGATGCCGGCGATAGGTCGCGCTAATGTGCGCGTCGTCCTGCGCGCCCAGCTTCCAGCTCAAATCGTTCAATGCACTGCGAAGGTCTTCGCTGTGCAGCCGCGGCCATGTTTCGACCACCGGCCGATCCGCGACACCACCCACCGCGAGGCGGATCGAGTCGCTCGTCACCACCGCCGCGCACGCGACCATCGCGAAATCGCCATGACGTGCGGAGAATTCGGTGAAGCCGTAGCGTTCGCCGGGCTTCTTCAGCGGAAAACTGACCGCTTCAACCAGTTCGTCCGGCGCGCGCGCCGTCATCAACATTCCCTGAAAAAATTCCTCGGCCTTCAGGACACGCTTTTTCTTTTTCGAGCGCAGCGTCACATCGCCACCGAGCGCCGCCAGCACAAGCGGCAATTCCGCGCTCGGATCGGCGTGGGCAATCGAGCCGCACACCGTGCCGCGATTGCGAATCTGAAAGTGCGAAATGTGCGGGAACGCCATCGCCAACAGGGGCACTTCATCGCGCAGTGATGCGCACCACTCGACGCTGCCCTGTGTGGCGGCCGCGCCCACAATCAGACGGCCTGCTTCGTTATCGACGCGCACCGCATTCAGTTCGTCCGTGCGCGAGATATCGACCAGCATGCGCGGCTGCGCAAGCCGCATGTTCAGCACCGCCATCAGCGACTGCCCCCCGGCCAGTACGCGAGCGTCTTCGCCGTTTTGCGCGAGTGCGTCGAGCGCATCCTGCGTGGTCATCGCGCGCAGATAATCGAACGGCGCGGGTTTCATGTCTGTCTCCTGAAACGTGCGAGCAACCGCGATAGCCACCCGCCTCCGGTCTTTACCGGTTTGCCCGCGGCCTGGCGTCCGAGCGATTCGAACAGTTGCCGCAACACGACCTTGGCCGCCCCTTCGAGCATGCGTCCACCGACGGCCGCGACCTTGCCCGACACCTGGGCTTCGTAGTCGTAAGAAAGACGCGTGCCGCTTTCGATCGGCGTCAACTCGACGAGGCCGCTGCCACGCGCGCTGCCGAGCGGCGACATGCCCGCGCCAGCGAGGCGCAGCCGATGTGGCGCGTCGATTTCCGACAATCCGATCTTCGCTTCGAAGCGCGCCTTGATCATGCCCACGCCGACCGTCACGTCGGCGCGATACTGGTTCGTGCCTTCGGCTTCGAGCGCGTGGCAACCCGGTATCACCCTGGCGAGCGCGGCCGGATCGAGCAGCACGGCAAAAATGGCTTCCGGCGACGCCGGCAGATCGACGCTGCCTTGCGCGGTCAGCGCCTTGCCGCCGCCGGGCATCGCCGGCTTCGCCGCCGGCGTGTCGCGCAACTCGGGACGCGACGGCGCCGGGTCGTCGATACCGATGAGCGCCATGACCTTCGAGGGCGTCAGCGGCAAACGGATATCGTCGACGCCGAGCGCGTCCGCCACCGCATTCGCGATGCACGGCGGCGTGCTCATGTTGTTGCCCTCGCCAAGTCCTTTCGCGCCCAACGGCGTGAACGGACTTGGCGTTTCCAGATGCACGATCAGCGGATCGGGCACTTCACAGGTGGTCGGCATCAGATAATCGGCGAGCGTGCCGGACTGGAAGCTGCCATCCGCGCCGTAACGGAATTCCTCCATCAACGCCGCGCCGAGACCTTGCGCGAACGCGCCGCGAATCTGGCCATCGGCGAGCGCGGGGTTCAGCAGCGTGCCGGCGTCGTGCGCGGTGACGTATCGGTCGATCCGCACGCGGCCCGTGGCGCGGTCCACTTCCACTGCGCACATGTCGAAAGCAAACCCGTAAGCCGCCGACGTGTTGATGCGATCGTTCTCATCCGGCGCGGCCATGTTCGGCGGGTTCCAGAACACCGTCTCACGCAAGCCGGGCTCCTCGCCTTCAGGCAAGAGCGCGGGCGCCCAATGCGGCGCATTGGCCGCGACGCGGCCGAACGGCTGCGCACGATCTTCCGCACCCGCCGCGTAAATGCGGCCGCCTTCGAAACGCACCTCTTCCGGTGCGCAACCCAACTGCTTCGACACGATGCGCGCGACCTTATCGCGTACCCGCACGGCCGCCAGATGCACCGTGCCCGCCACCGCGCCGGCAAAGCGGCTCGAGTAATTGCCCGCCGCCACCGACCACGCGTCCTTATGCGTATCGAACTCGACGTTGACGACGACGTCTTGCGGCGAGACGCCGAGCACATCCGCGACCACCTGCGCGCACACCGTCATATGCCCTTGGCCCGCGGGCGTCGACGCGATCGTCACCACCACGCCGCCTAACAGATCGACGCTGACCGTGGCGCTCGCGATCGCGCCGCTCTTCGGGCCGGCCTTCCTGCGCGCGTCGGCGGGCATCACCGTCGTGATATAGCCCATGTTCGACACCGACGGCTCGACGATCGCCGCGAAGCCGATACCGTACAGCCGCCCTTCCTTGCGCGCCGCCTCGCGGCGAGCGCGCAGTTCGTCGTAGCCGCCTTCGGCCAGCGCGCGGCGCAGCGCCTCCTGATAGTTGCCCGAGTCGAGCAAGGCACCCGCTGCGGCGCGATACGGGAAAGCATTGGCGGCGACGAAATTGCGGCGATACACGTCGAGCACGTCCAGCTTCAACTCAAGCGCGATGCGTTGCATCAGGCGTTCGAGCGCGAAGTAAACCTGCGGGCCACCAAAGCCGCGCACGAGACCCGTGGGCGTCTTGTTGGTCAGCACGACGCGATTGCGCACCAGCAGATTGTCGACGGCATAAGCGCCGGTCAGGCAGCCGTGCATCCGGTAGAACGTCGCCGGTTCCGGCGCGCGCAGATAGCCGCCGCAATCCTCAAGTTGATCATAGGAGAGCGCGGTAATACGGCCGTCGCTTTCGACAGCCGCCTCGAGCGTCGACAGGCGTGCCGTCGCGGAGGTCGCCGCGCTCAGATGTTCGAGCCGGTCCTCGACCCACTTCACCGGCGCGCCAGCCTTGCGGGAGGCGAGGCACATCAGCACGACATAGGGAAACACCGCCTGCTTCACGCCGAAACTACCGCCCGAATCGCGCGGCGCCTTGTGACGCAGACGATTGGCCGGCACGTTGAGCGCCATCGCCATCACCGCGTGCAGCGAGAACGGGCCCATGAAATTCGACGTGACGTCATAGCCTTCGTCGCCCGCCAGATATTCGGCGATCACCACGCCGCATTCGATCGGCGCACAGGTATTGCGCGGATAATGCGCGACCAGTTTCACGCGATGTGGCGCTTTCTCGAACGCAGCTTCGGGATCGCCATAGCGGAAGCTGCGGTCGCTGATCACATTGGTGCCGACCTTTTCATGCAGCACCGTTGACTCCTCGCTCACCGCCTGTTCGATCGTCGTGACCGGATCGAGCGTGGCGTATTCGACCTTGAGAAGATCGAGTCCGTCTTCGGCGATGGCGCGCGATTCCGCCAGCACCACCGCGACCGGTTCGCCGACATAGCGCACGCGGTCCATCGCGAGCGCCCACTGCTCCATCGGCGATTTCACCCCGACCACGAAGGGCCGCGACCACGCCCGCAAGTCGTCGCGCGTCAGGATCGCGCGCACGCCGGGCAGTTTCGACGCGGCGTCGGTATGGATGGCAACGAGTTCCGCATGGGCATGCGGTGAGCGCAGAATCGCCGCATGCAGGGTGCCGGGCTTGGTGCCGAGATCGTCGCCATAGCGGCCGCGGCCCGTCAGAATCGCGGGGTCCTCGAGACGCTCCATCGGGCGGCCGACATAAGTCTGTGGATGCTTTACGCCTTCGCCGTGGGTTGGTTCCATCTCCACAGCCGCAGCCTGGCCTGAATTAATCATGTCGCGCTGATTCATTCATCGGCTCCTTCACGGCGGCCCGCGAACTCATCGGCGAGTCCGCTCCAGCGCTGGGCGATCTCGCGGTGCTCGATGCCGAACAGATCCAGAATCCGACCGACCGTATGATCGACCACGTCCTCGATGGTCTTCGGATGGGCGTAGAACGCAGGCACCGGCGGCATCACGATCGCGCCCATCTCGGTGGCGAGCGTCATGTTGCGCAAGTGCGCGAGATTGAGCGGTGTTTCCCGCGCCACCAGCACCAGTCGGCGACGCTCCTTGAGCATGACGTCGGCGGCTCGCGTCAGCAGGTTGTCGGCGAAGCCGTTGGCCACGCCCGCGAGCGTTTTCATCGAGCACGGCGCGATAACCATGCCCGCGGTGATAAACGAACCGCTCGCCACCGCCGCGCCGATATCGCGCACGTTGTAGACCACGTCGGCGAGGCTCTCCAGATCGCCGCGCGCCATGCCCAGTTCCTGAGCCGCCGTCACCGCGCCGGAAGCCGACACGATCAGATGCGTCTCATGTGTGCCGAGGCGGCGCAGCGCGGCAAGCAGGCGCACGCCGATCAATGCGCCGCTCGCGCCCGAAATGCCCACGACAATCCGCTCACGCTTGTTGTCACGCATGAACGTCACCCAGATAGGTATTCAACGCGGCGTTGTCACCGGCAACAAGCGCTTCCAGATCCACCGAGTCCTGCCCCGGAATGCGCACGCGCGTGAACACGTGCGCCGCATAAGCCACCGGCCGCGTGGCGTCGAGCCCCATCTTCGCGCTGATGCCCTGCAGATGCACCGGGGCGTCGTCCGGCTGGCCCACGGTGGTCGACGGATCGAGCGGCGAACCCTGCGCGCCTTCGATCACGATCAGATCGCGATCGGCCTGGAAGCGCGTGGCGATGGCCCATTCGATTTCAGCGGGGTCGTGCACGTTCACGTCGGGGTCGACGACAACCACCTGTTTGATGTCGTAGTGCGCGCCGAACGCACACAGGATCACGTTTTTCGCTTCACCTTCGCGCTTCTTCTCGAACTGGATCCACAGGTGATAACGGCACACGCCGCCAACCGACAGGTGCACGTCTTTCACGTTCGGATGGCTGCGTTGCAGATGCGCCAGCAGCGTTGCCTCGCGTGGAATCGCGCCGAGCAGCAGATGTTCCATCTCGGCCGGCACAATCGTGTGATAAATCGGCTTTGCGCGGTGCGTGAGCGCCGTGACCTCGATCACCTCACGAGCCTCTCGCGCGCTGTAATACTTTGGAAACTCGCCGAACGGGCCTTCCTGCTCGCGCACGTTCGGCAGGATGCGCCCTTCGATCACGATCTCCGCGAAGGCCGGCACCTTCACGCCGTTGCTCACGCACTTCACGACCGGCAGCGGCGCGCCGTGCAGTGCGCCCGCGATCTCCAGCTCGTCGTGATCGATCGGCGTGATCGCCTGCGAAGCGAGCATCGTCAGTGGGTCCACGCCAATTACCACGGCGAGCTCGAGCGGCTCTCCCGCGGCTTCCGCGGTTCGCTGAAAGGCGTACAGATGACGCGGCAGCAAAAGGATCGCCATACGGTCCGGTCCATGCACCTGGATCCGGTTGATCGATACGTTCTGGATGCCTGTGCGCGGATTGCGCGCGATCACGAGACCGGCGGTGATATACGGGCCGCTATCGTGTTCGCTATGCGTCGGAATGGGCAGCAGCTTGTGTAGATCGATCCCTTCGGTATGGATGACCTGCTGGCATAGCGCGGTACTCGCCGGGACGTCCTGCCAGGCGAGCGGATGCTCGGCGGCGTCGCGAAAACGCTGCAGCAGCTGGTCCTCACTCACGCCCATCGCTTCGGCGATCCATGCGCGCCTCGACATGAACCCGCTGACCACCGGAATCGCGTGGCCGCCGGGCTGAACGAACACTGCGGCACGCGAGCCGTCGAGCTTTTTCGCAATCGCAGCGAGTTCGTGTTCGAGCGCAACGGGGTGTTCGATGGTGGCCACCCGCCCGCTCGCCGACAGGTGCTCGAGCCAGCTTCGCAGCGAGCGGGCGGGACGCACGCCGGCGCCCGGAGAATCCGTCGTTTCGAGAGAAGCGGTACCGCGAGAACTCATCTGGGTCTCCCTATGTCGTGTCAAAGTCCGCCCCTGTTTTGTTTAGCGAGCGCACAGTGGATATGCATGGAGCGTAGCGAGAATGACGTATAAGTTCTAATAGTGTTTTTTGATTCGCTACATCATTTCGACTGATATACGTGTTACCCCTGATGACGTTGGAGAGCGTCCTAAGTATTAATAGCAGCGAGCCTGAAATACGCATGCTGTAACGGCCTTTTAGTGACCGATCGGTGCGCCCGTCTCACGTGAAATAGCAGTTCAGCCGTTCCGTATGGGTTGATAATAGGGACAGTCAACATCACAAATATTGAAGACGTGAAAGCCTGATCGAACACACCCATGGACCTGAAACAGATTCAATATTTCATCGCGCTGTTCGAAGACGGCTCGGTCACTCGCGCGGCCAAGCGTCTGAATATCGTTCAGCCGGCGCTCAGCATGCAGGTCGCCAAGCTCGAGGAGGAACTGCATCAGCAACTGTTCGAGCGCGGCTCGCACGGGATGACGCCGACCGCCGCCGGGCGGCTCATGTACCGGCTCTTCCTGCCGATCATGCGCGACCTTGCGCACGCGCGGCAGCAGCTCATCCAGCGCGACGAGATCGTCACCGGGCGCGTGTCGATCGGGTTGATTGCGTCGATCAGCGAAAGCGTGCTGGCCGATTCACTGTCGCGCTATCACGAGAAATATCCGCATGTCGAAGTCACCGTCTCAGACGGTTACAGCGCGACCTTCATCGACTGGGTCGCCGGCGGCCAGCTCGATGCGGCGCTCATCAATAAACCGCGCGGCAAGCTCTCACTCGATGCGCACGCGATCCTCGACGAAGAAATGGTGCTCGCCACCAGTGCGGCACACGGCCCCGATCTGCCCCACGCAATCGAACTGGCCAAGCTGCCCGAACTCGAACTGGTGCTGCCGACCAAGCGGCACGGCCTGCGCGGTGTGCTCGATACCGCCGCGCAGCACGAGGACGTGCTCCTCACGCCACGCTTCGAAATCGATGTGCTCAGCAGCATCGTGCAACTGGTCGGCAAGACGCGCTTCGCGACCATCCTGCCGCGTATCGTGGTCGAGCGCGCGGTCCGGGCGGGCACGCTGCGCGCTTATCCGATTCTGGCGCCACGCATCGTGCGACACATCGTCTGCATCACGCATCCGCGCCGGCCGCTAAGCGCCGCCGCGGAAGCGCTGATCTCGATCATCGCCGACGAACTGCGTCAGGTGCTGAACGCCGCGCCGCTGGATGCGACGAAGGACACCCCTGCCCCGACGAAGAAAACTTCATCGAACTGAAACCCATCTGCCTGAACGCGGGCGTGTCGGAGCAGAGGGAACCGTGGGTCAGCAGGCAATGCGCGCGAACCGTGGCGCCGCCAACGTGCGGCGTGCAGGCCGCAGGATGCCGAAGTTCGCGGACTTACCGGGCCGGACAGAAGCCGTTCCCATCCAGTCGCCCGATTGAGTGAAGGCGCGATGCGCGGCGGATGACCGGCTCGCGTCAGGCGCTGCATCCCCCAATCAAACGCAGCGGAGCGCGAGCGTCCTGACGTTCGAATCGGTGCCAAAGGCGGTTAGAATGCGGTGAATCCACGGTTCGCGCACAAGCGGTACCTAAGGGTCCGACGCGAAAAGACAGCTCAAAATGGAACGACAGACCGACTCTCGCGCCCCGCGCCCGAAAGAAGCCGCCACCCGACAACCTGCACCGGCTCATCTCGGTGACATGCTTGACAGCCTGAGCGACGGTTTCATGTCGATAGACAGATCGTGGCGCTTCACCTACCTTAACCATACAGCCGAACGATACCTGCAGCAGAAGCGGGAAGACCTGCTCGGACGCGACATATGGCAGTGTTACCCGGACCTGGTCGACTCCGGCTACTATCGCATCTATCAGCAAACGGCGGCTACTGGACTCCCCGCCCGGCACACCGACTATTACGCCCCGCTCGATACTTGGTTTGAGGCCCGTTCATTTGCTCACGACGATGGCATTACGGTGCTCTTTCGCGATGTCACGCGCGAACGCAAGCACGCGTCGCAACTGGAATTTGAAGCGAGTCACGACTATCTGACTGGTTTGGCCAATCGGCGCAAGTGCATGGAAGCGCTATCGCAGGCGGTCGCTGCAGCTGCTTCATCCGGCACTGCGCGTCGTGCCTCGCTGGCAGTCCTATTTATTGACCTGGACCATTTCAAGGAAGTCAACGACGCGTTCGGCCATGCTGTGGGCGATGAGCTGCTGCGCGGCATCGCGAAACGGCTACTCGCAATTCTTAAACCTGATTTCTTTGCTGCGCGCGTCGGAGGCGACGAGTTTGTTCTTTTGTTACGCGACACGACCGCAAGCGCCGCTGAAGCGTTCGCCCACGCGGTGCTCAGCGATCTCGCAATCCCGTTCGAAGCGTGCGGAAGATCCATCTCCCTGTCGGCTAGCATCGGCATCGCGCTGCCGGGAGCAACACCGGACTCAGCCGAGGCATTGCTGAGCCACGCCGACACGGCCATGTACGCGGCGAAGTCATCCGGCCGGTTTCAGGTGCGCCTGTACGATGGAGCCCTCGACCGGGGCATGCGTGACCGCCTTGCGTTACGCATGGAGCTTCGTGAGGCGTTTGCGGCGAACCAGTTCGAGCTCCATTTCCAGCCTCAGGTGGCACTCGCGGACGGTTCCCCAATCGGGGCCGAGGCGCTTCTTCGCTGGCGCCATCCCGAACGAGGCTTGCTGACACCGCACGCATTCCTGGATGTGCTGCTCGATTCTCCCTATGAAGCCGTGCTTGTCGAATGGCTGCTCAATGCGGTTTGTCGGCATATCCGGACATGGCGGCGATCGGGGGTATTCGTCCCTCGCATCAGTCTCAATCTGTCGGCCCGGCAGCTCCTCGGGGCGGGACTTGCAGACACGATTCTCCGCATCGCGCGGGCACACGACGTGTCTCCCGCAACGCTCGATATCGAGGTGACGGAGGACTCTCTGGTGAGCGATATCGAACAGGCAACCTCCGTTCTTGCCGCGCTGAAGCAAGCCGGCATATTCACGTCGCTGGACGACTTCGGCTCTGGCTACTCCAGCCTCAGCTATCTTGTCCGACTGCCCATCGACGCACTGAAAATCGATAAGTCGTTTGTGCGGGCACTGGTCGACTGCGAGAAGGCGCCGGCGGTTATCCGAGGCATTGTCGGTCTCGCCCGTTCGCTCGGCATGAAGACTGTCGCGGAAGGCGTCGAGTGCCCAAGCCAGGCCGAAGAACTGAAGGACGCCGGCTGCGATGCCATTCAGGGTTATCTGGTCAGCCGCCCGCTTGACCCGGACGCATTTGCGGAATTCATGCTGCGTGGTGGAATGGAGCCAAAGTGACTCCAGGCTGGGCCTAAATCCTGAACACCGCCACCGTCTCCTTCAACATTCGCGCCTGTTCCTCGAGCGACTGGGCCGCTGCTGCGGCTTCTTCAACCAACGCGGCGTTGTTCTGCGTAACCGAATCCATTTCCGCGACGGCGCGGGCGACCTGCTCGATACCCGTGCTTTGCTCCGCCGAAGCGGCCGATATCTCGTCCATAATGTCCGCCACGCGGCGCACGCCGGTGAGGATCGCCTGCATGCGGCCGCCTGCCTCGGTGACCAGCGTGCCGCCCGCCTGCACTTTTCCGCTCGACGTCTCGATCAGTTCCTTGATCTCCTTCGCGGCAGCCGACGAGCGCTGCGCCAGCATGCGTACTTCGGCCGCCACCACCGCGAAGCCGCGTCCCTGTTCTCCGGCGCGCGCAGCTTCGACCGCTGCATTGAGCGCCAGAATATTGGTCTGAAACGCGATGGCATCGATAATCGCAATGATGTCGCCGATACGGCCCGAGCTCTGATCGATTTCTTTCATCGTCGTCACCATGTCGCCGACCACGGCGTTGCCGTGGTCGGCCACGTTGGCCGCATTGGCAGCGAGAGTTTGCGCCTGGCGTGCATTCTCGGCGTTATGCCTTACCGTGCCGGTCAGCTCTTCCATGCTGGCGGCGGTTTCCTGTAACGACGCAGCCTGCTGCTCCGTCCGTGCGGACAGATGGAGATTGCCTGAGGCGATCTGTTGGGCCGCCGTGGCGATGGCATCGCTTGCGTGACGCACTGTTGTGACGGTGCTTACGAGGCCGTCGCGCATTTGCGAAAGACCGTGCAGCAGCAGGCCCATTTCATCGTGCGAGCGCGCTTCGATCCGCTGCGACAGGTCGCCCCTCGCGATCCGGTTGAAGTGTCCCAGCGCCTCGCTGAGCGGAAGGCCGATCGCGCGGCGCAATGACATGAAGGTGAAGACGCCGGCGAGCAGCCCAAATACGACAGAGGCGATAGTTATTGCACGAAAGCGCTCAAAACTCGCCTCCGAGTCATCGTACTGCGCCTTTGCCTGATCGCGTTGAAACTGCTTGAGATCCGCGCTCACCGTGACATAGTCGGTATTCGCGAGCGCGATTTTCTTCAACGCGACCTTGACTGCCGCATCGTCCATGCCCTTGACCGAATCCGCAAAAGCATCCAGTTGGTTTTGCACCTCGCCACGCTTCGCACTGACCGCGGCGGCAAGACGATTTTCATCCGCTGTGGCAGGCAAGGCCAGATACTTCGTCCACGCATCCATCCCCTGCCCTTTGAGCATGCGGTAAGTCGCGATGTCTTTCTCGACCGTCGGGGCTGCCGGATCGAAAGCGATCCGGTCGACGGTCGTGCGCTCGCGGCTGATCGCGAGCTCCGCGTCGCCGATCAGCCGTGTGCTGGCGAGCCGGTTCGTGTAGGTCTCGCGGTTGGCGTCGTTGCTGCGCGCCATACCTGTCACGCCGAGCGCGCCGATCACCGTCAGCAGCACGCACAGGAAAAGTATCGCGGCGCCGAGGCGCGCGCGTATCGAAAGTTTTGACATCACGCGAACGTCCTTAGCGAGTGGGCGCGCAATCGAGAGGACGCCGCGTCATCTCTCCATCGACGAGCCGCATCAGATTGAGCGGGTTGGAATTTTTCAGCGCGTCGGGCAGCAGTTCGTCCGGATAGTTCTGGTAGCACACTGGCCGCAGGAAACGGTCGATCGCGAGCGTGCCGACCGAGGTGCCGCGCGCATCCGAGGTCGCGGGCCACGGGCCACCGTGGACAATCGCGTCCGACACTTCGACGCCGGTCGGATAGCCGTTCACCAGCAGACGGCCGGCTTTTTCCTCGAGCCGTTCGATCAGCTTGCGGTGCGACCGCAGATCGCCGTGCGACGCGAGCAGCGTGGCCGTCAACTGGCCGCGCATCGCCGACGCGAAACGCAGCAGGTGGTCCGCGCTGTCGAGTTCGACCACGATCGTAGCCGGTCCGAAGATTTCTTCTTCGAGCGGCCGGCTCGGATCGAACAGCAACGCGGCGTCGGCGACGAACAGCTGTGCGGCGGCTTGCTCAGTTTCACCTTGCGCGCCTGCATGCAACGCGATGCCTGCGTGTTTCGACACGCGTTCGAGACCTGCGCGGAAGTTGGCGAAGATGCCCGGGTTCAGCATGGTCTGCGGCGCCTGCCGCTCCATCGCCCTGCCGAGGCTATCGATGAATGCGCCGAAGCGCGGCGACCGCACGCCGAGCACGAGGCCGGGGCTTGTGCACAGCTGGCCGCAACCCGTCGCGACCGAGGCCGCGAGTTCATTGGCAAGCGCCGCACCGCGCTCCTGCAAGGCGCCCTCCAGCACAAACACCGGATTCACGCTCGACATTTCCGCGAACACCGGAATCGGTTGTTCACGCGCAGCCGCGAGATCGCAAAGCGCCCGGCCGCCGCTCAATGAACCGGTGAAACCAACCGCCTGAATGCCAGGCGCCTGCACGAGGCGCGCGCCAACGCGCTCGCCGTAGATCATGTTGAAGGTGCCTGCGGGCATGCCGACGCGTTGCACCGCACGCTCGATTGCATCCGCCATGCGCTCCGACGTCACCAGATGACCCGAGTGCGCCTTGACCACGACCGGGCAGCCGGCCGCCAGGGCGGAAGCCGTATCGCCGCCGGCGACGGAGAACGCCAACGGAAAATTGCTCGCGCCGAACACCGCGACCGGGCCGACGCCGATCCGGTATTGCCGCAGATCCGGACGCGACAATGGTTGCCGCTCAGGCAAGGCCTGATCAATGCGCGCACCGTAGAAATCACCCCGCCGCAAAACCTTCGCGAAGAGTCGCATCTGGTTGCTGGTGCGCGCCCGTTCGCCGACGAGCCGAGCTTTCGGCAACGCGGTTTCGCGCATCACATCGGCGATGAAGTCGTCACCGAGCGCATCGATCTCCGCTGCAATTGCCTCGAGAAAATCCGCGCGAACGTTCGAGGGCAGCGCCCGATAGCGCGGAAACGCCGCAGCCGCGGCCTCCACGGCTGCGTCGATCTCAGCGTCAGTTGCCTGCGAAAAAGCCACCGGATAAGTTTCGCGGGTCGATGCCGAGACGCTGTGCAGCGAGATATCGCCACGCGCGCTGCGCCGGCCGCCGATGTAGTTATGCCCGAGAATGGTTGCTGTCACTTGGTTCTGTGCTCGTTGTAGTTGGCGTGGTGAACAGCACTCGCAGACCTTCGCTGCGAGCGCTGCAATAGTCCGGGATCGCGAGGCGCTCCCTGCGCCTCGGCCTCGAACTCAGACAGTCAGCAGGAAAGGCGCACCCGCGGCTCTGGCGACGTCGCGGATCTTCTCGCGCAACGAATCGGGCATCGGAATGCCATCCACGCTGCGCGCAACGCGCGTGAGACGCTCAGGATCCCCAGGGATCAAGACTGGCTGAGACGGGTCGGCGGGCTGGCTTTCGCGCAGCGCGGTGATAACCGCGTCGAGATCAGCGTGATATTCCTCGATAGGACGGAACGCCGCCGGATTCATCGCAAGGAAGAAATGGCCGATGTTGTCCGGCTCATCGCTCCTTTGCGTGCGGTTACGCACGGGCGAGAACGAACCGCCACCCAGCGTGCTGCCGAGAATCTGCGCGAACAAGCCGAGGCCGTAGCCCTTGTGACCGCCGAGTGTCTTGCCGTCGCCTCCTAACGGCGCGAGGCCGCCACCGAGGCGCTCGAACAGCAGCCGGTAGGCTTCGGCCGAATCGGTCAGCGGGTTGCCGTTCGCGTCGAGCGCCCAGCCCGGCGGCAACGGCTTGCCCTGCAACGCGTACACCTTGACCTTGTTCGACGCGACGACGCTGGTCGACATGTCGAGAATCACAGGCGGGTGCCGGCCTGCCGGCGTCGCAAACGCGAACGGATTGGTGCCGAGCATCGGCTCGGCGCCGAAAGTCGGCACCACTGTTGCAAGCCGGGTCGAGCACGACACCATCGCAATCAGTCCGCGTTCGGCCGCCATCTCCGCGTAGTAGCCCGCCGCGCCGAAATGCTGCGAGTTGAACACGGAGACCGCACCGATATCGCATGCCAGTGCTTTTTCGATAGCCAGCTCCATGGCCATGCGCGACGTTGGATGCCCCATCGCCGCATTGCCGTCGATCAGCGCGGTGGTCGCCGTTTCGCGCACGATACGCGGGCTCGCTTTCATGTCGATCTGACCGGCACGATACAACTGGTCGTAGAACATCAGCATCGAGATGCCGTGCGAGTCGATGCCCTTCAGATCGGAGTCGATCAGGATGTCGGCCGACGCGGCGACCTGCCCGGGCGGCATGCCCCATGCTTCAAGAATGACCTCGATTTGCTGCCGTGCAATTGCGGCCCCGACGCGGGGCATAGTGTCTGCCATGACTGACCTGCTAAACGAAAGAATTGAATCGAAATAAAAAAACCGGCGTGTTGCGTTGAGTGAAGCGTGAAACGCTATTGCACGGTGGAGACGGCCTCCGGGCCGCCGCGGCCGGCGAGACCGAGCCGCAGCCAGACCACCGCCGCGCCAGTGCCGAGCAACAGCAAGCTGACGGCGGGCACGAGCATCGGCGCGGACGTACTGCCCGTCACCTTGCCGACCCACGGCATGATGTTTTGCGCAAGGAAACCACCGACGCTCGAACCTGCCGCGATCACCGCGAGCGCCGCAGCACCGCCCGCGCCCTTCATGAACGAGGCCGGCAGCAAACGTGGCGGCAATGCCCAGAAGCACGGGATCATCAGATACAGACACGGTGCGCCGAGCGAGAGCGCCGCGAAACGCACCGCATTGCTGAACGGCCCGACGCTGGCGACGAAGCACAGAATGCCGAGCAACGCCGCGCAGAACGCTGCGATCAGCACTCGGCGCGGCGTTTTCAGGCGGCGCGGCAACCACAGCAGCATCAGCGATGTGATGAACCACGGAATCATGTTGAGCATGCCGTTGACACCGCTCGTCACGCCGAAGCCTTTAACCAGGGTCGGCAGCCAGTAGGCGATGCCGTAGATCGCGATGGAGATGGTTCCGTACCCGACGCTAAAGAGCGCCACCGTAACGAGCGCGGCCAATGACCAGCCGTCGCCGCCGGCCAGGCGCGCCGCGGGTGGATCCGCGCGCAGCCGGGTCTCGACGACATCTTTCTCGCGGGCCGTCAGAAACCCGGCAGACTGCGGGCCATCCGGCAGGCAGCACAGCGTGACGAAGGTCAGCAGCACGGCGGGCGCGCCGGTGGTCAGGAACACCCACTGCCAGCCGGCGAGGCCGGCTACGCCATGCAGTTCCAGCGAGAAGCCGCCGATCAGCGAGCCGAGCATGTTGCCCATGCTGCTGCCGAGCGTCAGCAAGCCGATGATGCCGGTGCGCTGCCGTTCAGGAAACCACATGCCGAGATAGAGAATGATCCCGGGATAAAGGCCGGCTTCCGCAGCGCCGAGCAGGAAGCGCAGGATCTGGAAGGCCAATGCTGAAGGCGTCCATGCGAGCAGCAGCGTCGCGACGCCCCACGTGAACATGATCCGCGAGATCCAGCGGCGCGCGCCAAAGCGATGCATCAGCAGATTGCTCGGCACCTCGCACACCAGATAGCCGATGAAGAACAGCGACGATGCAAAGCCGTACGACGCCTCGCTCATCTTCAGGCTGCTTAGCATCTGCAGCTTGGCGAAGCCGATATTGGCGCGGTCGATATACGCGACCAGGAAAATCGCAATCAGCAGCGGCACGAGCCGCCACGCTATGCGCGCAAAAAGTTGGTCTTCGCTGCTTCGATCGGTCACTGTCGTCTCCATGCCGGACCGCTTTTTGCGCGGTCCGTCGTAAATGCTGATGCGGTGGTTTCGTACGGCCTCGCCGCACGCAATCGTTTGTCAGAGCGGCCACCTGCGCTCGCGCGATTGCATCACTGCGCGGCACAGATAGCCGTTTCCCTGCTTATAGTCCAGCCCCGTTTGCCGACGGGCTCCTTTTCCATGCTTCGAAGTCGGCACGCGTCGCTTCATCCGGCGGGTAAAGTCCGAAGGTCGAGCGGCCGGCGCGCACCTGTGCGTCGACCCAGTCTTCGAACACCGTCATCGCGGCAGCTTCTTCAGCAATCTCGTTGGCCAGATGCGCCGGAATCACCACCACGGCTTCCGCATCGCCGACGATGATGTCGCCCGGATACACCGCCACGTCGCCACATGCGATCGGTACGTTCAGATCGACCGCGTGGTGATGAATGAGGTTGGTCGGCGCCGACGGCCGTGCCTGATAGCACGGAAAGTCGAGCCTCTGCAAATCCGGCGTATCGCGAAAGCCGCCGTCGGTGACCACGCCGGCCACGCCGCGCATCATCATCCGCGTGATCAGAATGCCGCCTGCCGACGCCGCGCGCGCATCCTTGCGCGAATCGACCACCATCACGTGACCAGGCGGAATCTCCTCGACGCCGCGCCGTTGCGGATGGCTACGGTCCGAGAACACGCCGATGTGATCGAGGTCCTCGCGGGCCGGAATGTAGCGCAGGGTATACGCTTCGCCAACCATACGCGCGGCCGCCGGGTTGACCGGCAGCACGCCTTGCACGCAAACGTTGTGAAAGCCGCGCTTGAACAGCGCAGTGGTGAGGGTCGCCGTGCTGACGTTGCGCAAGCGGATGCGGTTCTCGTCAGTGAGCGGGCTCGGGATAGTCGCTGCGGTCGCTGAGGTCACAGATTTGCTCCTGGTTTCGGTGAAGTGGTGGCCGGCCAAGCGTCAGAACTTGTGGCGGATCGCGAAACGCACCGTCGCCTGCTGGTTACCCGACGCGGGCGTCAGGCCGTTGAGCGACGCGCGCGCTGCATGCCCGGTCGAGTCGGTGCCCGACGCGTGCTGCAAAACGCCGATCAGATAGAAATCCGTGCGTTTGGAGACGACGTAGTCGGCACTCAGCGCGCCCTGTTGGTACTTTGCGTGATTCGCGCCGCCGCCGTCGGTGTAGTTGTAGGCCGCGCCGAACGAGAGCGCCGGCGTCAGTTGGTACTGGAAGTTGATTTCCGCACTGTTGAAGCTCGCAGTGCCGCCCACGCCGGCCGGATTGAGCGCCGACACCGCGCCGCTCAGATGCTTGAATTTCGTGTTCGAGTAAATCCCGCCGAGGGTCGCCGCGCCGATCACGTAGGTCGCGCCGGCGCTGATGATCTCTTCGCTTTGCGCCGACGCATAGCCGTTGATCACCGGCGAGCTGCCGAAATTGTTGGTGGCCGCCGTCGCGCCGACCGCCGTGCCGAAGAACGAAGCATTCGGATTGCGCGCATTCAGGTAGCCGACGCCGACCGTGAGCGGCCCGCGGGCGTAACCGGCGCCGAGCGAGTAGATCTGATTGCCGGCCATGCTGCCCGGCACGCCGCCGAAGCTATACATGCCTTCCGCAGTCAAGCCGCCATAGCTGGCCGTGCGGTACTTGACCGCGTTGTTCACGCGATTGGTGTTGTTGAGGTTGTCGAGGTCGCCCGGATGCGCGCCGATGCTGCCCGAGAACATCGCGCTCGGCATCAGCGGATGGATGTAGTCGACCACCGGGTCGTACTGACGGCCGAGCGTGACCGTGCCGTACGGGCTCGAAACCCCCACATACGCCTGGCGTCCGAACAGCAGCGAACCTTGGCCCATCTTGCCGTTGTTCACGTCGAAACCGCTTTCAAGCACGAAGATCGCCTTCATGCCGCCGCCCAGATCTTCATTCCCGCGCAGACCCCAACGGCTGCCGCTCAGAATGCCGCTCGACAGGCTGTACTGGCTGTGGCCCTGGCCCGGGCTCGTTTGTACGTTGCTCGTGTAGTTGACGCCCTCGTCAATGATGCCGTATAGCGTCACGCTGCTTTGCGCGTGAACCGCTGCCGGCGCTCCCGCGGCAGCAAGCGCGGCGAAGGCGAATGCCACATGTGCGGCGAGAGGTTTTGATGAGGTTGCGAGGGACTTATGCACTGCGAGGTCTCCAGTCACTTTTTTTCAATGCAGAGAGGAGTTGCGCTTTGCCGATACACGGCGGACGCAACAGGAAAATCCAACGAGGCGATGACCGGCCTCGTCGGCGGAAACGATGTTGTTCGATGAGCGTGCCGATGGGTGCGCCAGTCCGTTACGCGGCCTTCAGAATGCGGTCGGCGATCATCGAGCCGATCGGCATCGCGGAGGTCGCGGCCGGCGACGGCGCGTTGCACACGTGCACCATGCGCGGCGTGTCGGCGAACAGGAAGTCGTGCACCAGCGTGCCGTCGCGCATCACGGCTTGTGCGCGAATGCCGGCTTCATAGGGCAGCAAATCGTCGACCGTCAGCGACGGGCAGTATTTGCGGCATTGCTCGAGATAACCGCGCTTGAACAGCGAGTTCTTCATCTCGCCCATGCCGGAGCCCAGGTTGCGCCAGATGGTTTTCCAGAAGCCCGGGAAAGCGGCGTATTCGGCGACGTCGCGCAGATTCACGGAAAGCTTCGGATAGCTTTCGCGGCCGAACCCGAGCACCGCATTCGGTCCGACTGTCACGCTGCCGTCGATCATCCGCGTCAGATGCACGCCGAGAAACGGCAGGTCCGGATCGGGAATCGGGTAGATCAAGTGACGCACCACGTCGTTCTTCGAGGCCGGCAAGCGGTAGTACTCGCCCCGAAACGGCACGATCTGATGATCGATTTTCACGCCCGCGAGCCTGGCTAGCCGGTCCGATTGCAGGCCGCCGCAGACCACCAGTTTCTTCGCCTGCCATTGCTGTTCCTCCGAGGCGCCGACGCTGACGTAGTTGCCCAACTCGGCAATCGACGTGACCTGTGTACCGAGACGAATTTCGCCGCCTGCTTTCTTGATGACGCGCGACATCGCTTCGCATACCTGACGGTAATCCACAATCCCGGTCGCATCGACGAACAGACCGCCCATACCGACGATATTCGGCTCACGGCGCTGCAATTCGGCGGCGTCGAGCCGCTCGACGCGCAAACCGTTCTGCTGCGAGCGCGCGTACAGCGCTTCCATGCGCGACAACTCCAGCGGATTCGACGCGACCAGCAGCTTGCCGCACACGTCGAACGGAATGGCATGCTCCCGGCAAAACTGTTTGGTTGCCTCGGCGCCGCGCTTGCACAACTCGGCCTTCAGACTGCCCGGCTGGTAGTAGATGCCCGCGTGAATCACACCGCTGTTGTGCCCGGTCTGATGCTTCGCGAGCGTGGTCTCCTTTTCGAGCAGCAGCAGCGAAGCCGTCGGCTCCCGCTGCAGCAACTCCATCGCCGTCGCGAGACCGACGATGCCGCCACCGATGATGCAAAAGTCATAAATCATGTTTTTCTTCTTCGCTTCTACTTTGCGGACCCAGCCTCTCGGCGTGCTTTTGTCCGCTTATCAGGTTGTCAGACTAACTTGTCAAAAAAAGAGATCGCATCAGGGGTTTGAACGCAGAGCCGCGCAGGTCCACGCTCAAACCGCTATCGTCAATCGCTTGGGGGTAGCTCGATTTTCTGGCGTTTGGCTGCGGCGCGCAGATGCCGCTCAGCCGATCTGGCGGCGCCCCGATGGTCGCCGCGCTCGATAGCGTCGTACAGCTCGCCATGCTCCTGGCGCGCGTAATCGCCCGCATGGCTCGCCGTATTGGCCCACTGCGCGCGACGTACCGCCACCAGTTGGCCGCGCAGGAAATCATGGAACGCGACGAAATACTCGTTCTTGGTGGCTGCCGCAATGGCCCGGTGAAACGCAACGTCGGCCGCGGAAGCCGCGTCGAAATCAAGGCGTTTCTTCTCCATTTCGCGAATCGCATCGCTCATACGCTTAAGATCTTCCGGCGTACGCCGACGCGCCGCGGTCATCGCCGCCTGGGTTTCGATCCACAAACGCATTTCGAACAGTTGCGCGAGATCCAGCTTCTGGCTGCCGCCGCTCGGCAACCGGAAAACCGTACCCGATGGCGTCTGCGAAATAAACGACCCGGCGCCGCGCCGCGCAACCAGTACGCCGTCCGACTTCAACTGCGCAATTGCCTCGCGTACGACTGAGCGGCTCACGTTGAGCCGTTCCGATAGCTGCTGCTCGGTTGGCAGGCGCGACTCGGCAGGAAAATGACCCGCATCGATTTCTGCGCGAAGTGCGCTGACCACACGCTGCACAAGCGAATCGGGACGTTCAAGCTCAAGCATTAACAGCATCTCATTTGATCAGGTTGTCAGACAATAGCGAAATACTCACGCAGTGTCAACCGACGGACGACTTCCCCCGCTCTCACTCTGTGCCCGGACAGGCGCTTCAGTGTTAGGCTGTCGTTTCCGGGTTGACGGGGGGGGGTGCGCCCTGCTCACCGGCATCATCGCCAGATGACCGTCGGGCATGCTCCGTGCAGCTTCGCTAGCGTTGGCCGCAGGGCCAGGCTGATTCGCCACTCATCGATATGGACGCCATCCCCCAAAAAGCTCGCTCGACGCCGCCCGAGGAAGCCGCCTTCACCGGCTTCGTGCGGGTGCGCGGCGCGCGCGAGCACAACCTGAAAAACATCGATGTCCAGATTCCGCGTGACGCGCTGGTCGTCTTTACCGGCGTGTCCGGATCGGGCAAATCGTCGCTGGCATTCGGCACCTTGTACGCCGAAGCGCAACGGCGTTATTTCGAATCGGTCGCGCCGTATGCCCGGCGCCTGATCGAGCAGGTCGGCGTGCCCGAAGTGGACGCTATCGAAGGCCTGCCGCCCGCGGTCGCATTGCAACAGCAGCGCGGCACGCCGAGCGCGCGCTCCTCGGTTGGCAGCGTGACCACGCTGTCGAGTCTCGTGCGCATGCTCTATTCGCGCACGGGCGACTACCCGCCGAAGCAGCCCATGCTGTTCGCCGAGGATTTCTCGCCGAACACGGTGCAAGGCGCCTGTCCGACTTGCCATGGACTTGGCCGCGTGTACGAGGTCACAGAAAAATCGATGGTTCCCGACGACTCGCTGACCATTCGCGAGCGCGCAATCGCCGCATGGCCGCCCGCGTGGCACGGACAAAACCTGCGCGACATTCTGGTGACCCTTGGCTACGACGTCGATAAACCGTGGCGCGATTTGCCCAAGAAAGACCGCGACTGGATTCTCTTCACCGACGAACAACCGACCGTGCCCGTCTACGCCGGACTCACGCCGAAAGAAACGCGCGCCGCGCTCAAGCGTAAGGACGAACCGAGCTATCAAGGGACATTCACCGGCGCACGCCGCTATGTGCTGCACACGTTCGCGAACACGCAAAGCGCGCTGATGAAAAAGCGCGTGTCGCAATTCATGATTGGCAGCGTCTGTCCGACCTGTCATGGCAAGCGGCTCAAGAAGGAAGCGCTGTCGGTGAAATTCGCCGGGCTCGATATCGGCGCGTTCTCCCAGCTGCCGCTGGCGAAGCTTGCCGAGATGCTCGAACCGATCGCGCGCGGCCAATGGCCCGAGCCAGATGCAGCGCATTCGGGCAAAGACGCCGGCAAAGGCAGCGTACTCAGCAGGAACGCGATGCGCGAAGCCGTCGACAAGCGGATCGCCGCAGGCGGTTCCGCGCATAAAGCCTCGCCCGACGTGCGGCGCACGCCCAACCTGTCGGAGGAAAAACGCGTCGCCGCGCAACGCATTGCAGCCGAGTTGCTCGAACGCCTGACGACTCTGGTCGACCTGGGTCTGGGCTATCTCGCGCTGGAGCGCAGTACGCCGACGCTGTCATCCGGCGAGCTGCAGCGCTTGCGACTCGCCACGCAGTTGTCGTCGCAGTTGTTCGGCGTCGTATATGTACTCGACGAACCATCGGCCGGCCTGCACCCCGCGGATGGCGAGGCGCTCTTCAGCGCGCTGCAGACCCTGAAGGCCGCGGGCAATTCGCTGTTTGTCGTCGAACATGATCTGCAGATGATGCGGCGCGCCGACTGGCTCGTCGACGTCGGTCCCGCCGCCGGTGAGGCCGGCGGCCATGTGGTCTACAGTGGTCCGCCCGCCGGCCTCGCGAATGTCGAAGCGTCGCATACGCGCCGGCATCTGTTTGCGCCGCCCGCGCCCGTCGCCCGCGCGACCCGCAAACCGGCCGGCTGGCTGCGGCTCGCCGGCATCACGCGCAACAATCTGCATGGGCTGGACGCCGCGTTTCCGCTCGGCTGCCTGACTGCGGTCACCGGCGTGTCGGGCTCGGGCAAATCGAGCCTCGTGAGCCAGGCGTTGCCGGAACTGGTCGCTAGCCACCTTGGACGCGTCTTTGAAAACCCGGACGACGACGAGCAGGACCCGTTGCTCGCGGCCGCGAGCGCGCCGACGGGCGGGCACATTGCCGAAGGCATGGACGCGCTGCGACGCCTCGTGCGCGTCGATCAGAAACCGATCGGCCGCACGCCGCGTTCCAATCTCGCCACCTACACCGGCCTCTTCGACCACGTGCGCAAGCTGTTCGCCGACACGCCAATGGCGCGCAAGCGCCGCTACGGCGCGGGCCGCTTCTCGTTCAATGTTGCGCAAGGCCGTTGCCCGACGTGTGAAGGCGAAGGCTTCGTCAGCGTCGAACTCCTGTTCCTGCCGAGCGTCTATGCGCCCTGCTCGACCTGTCACGGCACGCGCTACAACACGCAGACGCTCGAAGTCACATGGCGCGACAAGAACATCGCCGAGGTGCTCGGCTTGACTGTCGACGCCGCCTGCGATTTCTTCGCTGACGAAGCCGGCGTGATGCGCGCACTGAAAGTGCTGCGCGACATCGGCCTCGGCTATCTGCGGCTGGGTCAGCCCGCCACCGAATTGTCCGGCGGCGAGGCTCAGCGCATCAAGCTCGCCACGGAACTGCAACGCGCGCAACGCGGCGACACGCTGTATATCCTCGACGAACCGACCACCGGCCTGCATCCCGCCGACGTCGACCGGTTGATGGTGCAACTCCAGGGACTCGTGGATGCCGGCAACACAGTCGTCGTCGTGGAGCACGACATGCGGGTGGCCGCACAAAGCGACTGGGTTGTCGACGTCGGTCCGGGCGCCGGCGACGCCGGCGGCAAGATCGTCGCGAGCGGCACACCGGACCAGGTCGTGCGCGTGAAGGAAAGCCGAACCGCGGAGTATCTGCGGCAGCACCTTGTTGCATGAAAGACGCAAAACGGCGGCTACAACGTCTGACGGTGGTCTTTCGCATCATGAGACAATTGACGGTCCCTCTCGATCCGGTCGACATCACGGCCGTCTCTCGCCCACATGTCCAGCCCTACGCTGCCGTCCAGACGCATCACTTCCGCTCATCTGGATGAGTTGATCGCACTGCTCGAAATCCGCGTGCTGGGCCTGTCCGAATGCCTCGTCAGCGAAGGTTTCGTGCTCGAACTGGATGGCCACGGCGCGCCGGGCATTCATTACATTCTGTCCGGCGAAGGCCTGCTGCATATCGCGGGCGCCGATACGGTTCCGCTTGCGCCGCACACGCTGCTGATCGTGCCGCCGCATCATCCGCTGAAACTCGAAGTGCCCGCGAAACGGGCGGGCACCGCGCCGGTTCTCGTTTCCGGCCGCGAACACAAGCGCGTCGTCGATTCCATCAACCGGTTCCGCGCCGGCACGACAGAGCCCATGACCGTGATGATCTGCGGTTACTTCAATGCGGCTTTCGGCGCTTCGATCAATCTTTTCGACACGCTCTCGACACCGATCGTCGAGCAGTTCGATCCGGCCGACCGGCTCGATATGTATCTGCGCACGGCGTTCGACGAACTGATGGCGCAGGAAATCGGCGCCGGCGCGATGTCGGGCGCGCTGCTCAAGCAGGTGATCGTTGCGCTGGTACGCCGCTCGCTGAAAACCAGCGCGCTCTGGATGGAGCGTTTCGCGTTGCTCGGCGATCAGCAGATCGCGCGAGCCTTCGCCGACATGACCGCGCGGCCGTCCGCGCCGCACACCGTCGAGAGTCTGGCGCAAATCGCCAATTTGAGCCGCTCGGCGTTTATGGCGCGCTTCTCGGCGGCATTCGGCCGGGCGCCGATGCAGGTGCTGCGCGACATCCGCATGCGCCAGGCCGCCGCCCAGTTGCGTGCCGGCGACCTTGCGCTCGACCAGGTGGCGCGCAACGCGGGTTACACGAGTCGCGGCGCGTTCATGCGCGCGTTTCGCGAGATTTACGGCACCGGGCCGGCCGAGTACCGGACATCGTCCGACTCCTGACCGGCGGCGTGCGCCCGCTCGAGGCCGGCGTTGTGCGCATTCCAGCAGCGGCGGACTTTTGCGCACGTTTGCCGGACCTTATGCACGGCGAGCGCTCCTAGACTGCGTATCAATGCAGAAACCTCTGTTCCTGCAGCAACGAACCGCCGTCCATAACCGATCAGGAGCATCGTCATGAGCCGTATCGCCATTCCGCAGACCATTCCCGCAGAGTCGCAAGCCGTCGTCGACGCCGTCTCGCGTCAGCTGAAGCTCACGCCGAATCTCTTTCGCATCATGGCGCAAAGCCCGCACGCGCTGAACGGCTGGGCTAGTCTGCAAGGCGCGCTCGCGAAGACACTCGACGTCAAAACGCGCGACGGTATCGCGCTCGCCGTCTCGCAGGTCAATGGCTGCCAGTACTGCCTGAGCGCGCACAGCTATGTGGCGAGCCAGCTTGTCGGCCTGTCCGACGACGAAATCCGCCGCAACCGTCGCGGCGAATCCGAATCGCCGCGCGTGGCGGCTGCGGTCGCGTTCGCGCGCAAGCTGGTGGAAACGCGCGGCAAGGTGGCCACAGGCGATCTCGATACGGTGCGCGCCGCGGGTTACAGCGATGCGAACATCGTCGAAATCATTGCGCTCAGTGCGCAGTTTCTGCTGACGAATTTCGTCAACAACGCCTTCGATACGGAAATCGATTTTCCCGTGGTCGATGAGGAAGTCGTCTGAACGCATTCGGGAGCCCGCAAGGGCTCTTCATTCATCAGGAGCCTGTCATGTCACGCACCATCGCTGAAAAGCGCGCCGCGTTCCGAACCCTGCACGCGACCGGCTGCTTCGTGCTGCCCAACCCGTGGGACGCCGGCAGCGCTCGTTATCTCGCCAGCCTGGGCTTCGAGGCCATCGCGACCACGAGTTCGGGATATGCATGGTCGACCGGCCACGCCGACAATCGAGTGAGCCGGGAATCCATTCTTGTCCATCTGCGCGCGATGGTCGACGCGACCGACCTGCCCGTCAACGCGGACTTCGAGAACGGCTTCGGTGAGAGTCCGGCCGATGCGGCCGCAAGCGTGAAGCTCGCGGTCGCAACCGGCGTGGCGGGACTGTCGATCGAAGACTCCACCGGCAACGCCGCCGCGCCGCTGTTTCCGCTCGAGGTTGCGGTGGCGCGACTCGAAGCGGCCCGTCGCGCGATCGACGAGAATGGCGGCGACACGCTGCTGGTCGGCCGCGCGGAAAATTTCTTCGTCGGCGTGCCCGATCTCGACGACACGATCGCGCGACTGAAGGCGTATGCGGCGGCTGGCGCGGACTGCCTTTACGCGCCCGGCATCCGTACACGCGAGGAGATCGAGGCCGTGGTGGCAGCGGTGGCGCCCAAGCCCGTGAACGTGTTGATCGGCGCGAACTCGACGTTCACGCTGCAGGACCTGGCTGCGCTCGGCGTGCGCCGCGTGAGTGTCGGCGGCGCGCTCGCGCGGGCCGCGTGGGGTGGTTTCATGCACGCCGCGCAGGCGCTTTCGCAAGGGCGTTTCGACGGCTTCGGCAACGCTTCATCCGGTGCGCAGCTCAATGCGCTGTTCTCCGGCGATGCGTGAGACGCGTTATCCCCTCTTATCTTTTTTGCATTGAAGGAGCATCAGATGGCTCGAGAAATCATTCGTGTCGAACCGCTGTCGAGCTGGCTCGAACGCTGGAAAGCACCGACCTCCGTGGTGACCCGCCACGGCGACACGCTTTACGTGTCCGGCCTGCCGCCGTTCGATCCACAGACCGGCGAAGTGCTCGACGCACCGATCGAACAGCAGACGCAGCGCGTGCTCGAACAGCTGAAGCTGTGCGTGGAAACGGCGGGCTCGTCACTGGATCAGGTGCTCAAGTGCAATGTGTACTGCACGTCGGTCGAGCAGTTTCCGGTAGTCAACGAGATCTATGCGCGCTTTTTCGGTACGCAGCCCCCGGCACGGATTTTTGTCAACGTACCGGCGTGGCCCGGCCGCTTCGATATCGAAATCGACTGCGTGGCCGCAGTGTGAACGGCGCGGGAACGTACCGGGATGTCCAGCCCCGCTCATGGACGAATCGAAATCGCGTCAGGCAACCGATCGCCGCCGGGAGAGATTCGCCAACACCGTATCGCCAGATACGTTAGCGTCTCCTGCCGTCCGTGAATCGAGTAGGAAAAAAATGAAAAAAGCCCGCTGCGACGCGGGCTTAGGTGAGTTTTATTGCGAGGTCCTACCGGTACGTACCTGACGTCCAATCATTCCCACTCAATCGTCGCCGGCGGCTTCCCCGAGATGTCATAAACCACCCGGTTAATCCCACGCACTTCATTAATGATGCGGTTCGACACATGCCCCAGCAACTCGTGCGGCAGATGTGCCCAATGCGCGGTCATGAAGTCCAGCGTCTGCACAGCGCGCAGCGCCACGACATACTCATAAGTCCGTCCGTCGCCCATCACGCCGACGCTCTTCACTGGCAGAAACACCGCGAACGCCTGACTCGTCAGGTCATACCAGGACTTGCCGGTTTCCTTGTCGATAAAGGTACGCAGCGTCTCGATGAAAATCGCGTCCGCACGACGCAGCAGATCGGTGAAATCGCGGCGCACTTCGCCGAGAATCCGCACACCCAGACCCGGGCCCGGGAACGGATGACGATACACCATGGCCGGCGGCAAACCGAGCTTCACGCCCATTTCGCGCACCTCGTCCTTGAACAGTTCACGCAGCGGTTCGAGCAGCTTCAGATTCAGCGTCTCAGGCAGGCCGCCCACGTTGTGGTGGCTCTTGATGGTCTGCGTGGCCTTCTTGCCCTTGCCGGCCGATTCGATCACGTCCGGATAGATCGTGCCTTGCGCGAGCCACTTCGCGTCGGTCAGCTTGTTGGCTTCAGTCTGGAACACCTCGACGAATTCCGCGCCGATGATCTTGCGCTTCGCTTCCGGATCGGTCACGCCCGCCAGTTTCGACAGAAACACTTCGCTCGCGTCGACGTGGATCACCTTGACGCCAAGGTTCTCAGCGAACGTTGCCATCACCTGCTCGGCTTCGTTCAAACGCAGCAGGCCGTGATCGACGAACACGCAGGTCAGCTGATCGCCAATCGCGCGATGCAACAGCGCCGCCGCCACCGACGAATCCACGCCGCCCGACAAACCCAGAATCACGTGCTCGTTACCCACCTGCTCGCGAATCTTCGCGACGGCTTCGTCGATGTAATGACCCATTTCCCAGTCAGGGTTCGCGCCGCAAATCTGCAGCACGAAGCGTTCGAGCATCGCGCGGCCCTGCACGGTGTGCGTCACTTCCGGATGCCATTGCAAACCGTAGAAATGACGCGCTTCGTCAGCCATCGCCGCGATCGGGCACGATTCCGTCGACGCCATCAGCTTGAAGCCCTGCGGCATTTCCAGCACCTTGTCGCCGTGGCTCATCCACACCTTCAACATGCCGTGACCTTCCGGCGTGGTGAAGTCGCTGATGCCTTCGAGCAGGCTCGTATGGTTGCGTGCGCGCACTTCGGCATAGCCGAACTCACGCAGGTGGCCGATATCGACCTTGCCGCCGAGCTGCTCGGCCATCGCCTGCATGCCGTAGCAAATGCCCAGCACGGGCACGCCGAGTTCGAACACCACTTGCGGCACGCGCGGCGTATCCGCTTCGGTGACCGAGCTCGGGCCGCCGGAGAGAATCACGCCCTTCGGCGCGAAATCGCGAATGAACGACGCATCGACGTCGTACGGATGAATTTCCGAGTACACGTTGGCTTCGCGAACGCGACGTGCAATCAGTTGGGTGACTTGCGAACCGAAGTCGAGGATCAGGATCTTGTCATGCATGGCAGCGGACGGAGTCAAAAGTGAACGGATACGGGATACCGCGCAAGAAACGCGGCGTTGAATTCAAAGCAGTCCACGTAAGGACCATCGAATATGAAGCGTAGCGATGACGCGCGCTGCAGCGTTCAGCACCGCAGGCACCTGCCTGCGGCGCGCGCGAACGGAATCCGGTTGCTTCGGCAGGCGTTCTGGCGCTTGGCGCGTCAGCCATGAAACGGCGGCCGGGGCGCACCAGGCGCATCGGCTGCGGCGTTGCGCGCGTCGTCCCGCGCTGCGGCTGCCTCAGCCCGTGCGGCGCGTTCAGAGGCCGTCAGACCCGGTTCGTCGACCGACGGGTAGACCGGCACAGCCGATACAGGACTCACAGGCCGTGTGACCGGCATAACGGGCTCTACGACCGGCTCGGCGCGATAGACCGGCTCCGCCGTCACGCGACCGGCGTCGCGCCTGTTGGCAGCGTCTTTGGCGGCATCTTTCGCGGCCTGCTTTTCGGCACGTTCGGCGGCAGCGGCTTCAACCAGCCGCAGCTTTTCACGCCGCCGCACCGCGCCCGACAGACGCACACCGCCCAAGCCCACCACCAGCAGCACGACACCGGTCAGCACGGCGATGATCTGCCCGAAGCCGGTCAGCGCCGGCGTATGCAGCCCGAGCAGCCAGACCAGCATCAGCACGCCGGTCAGCCAGTTCACATGGCCGACAACCTTGGCGACCGTCGACGTGAGCGCGCCGTCGATCGACGCGTGCAAAGCGAGCCACGCGAGCCCGATCAGCGCTACGCCAAACCCCTGGCCGACCAGAGCCGGCTGGGTTTGCGCCAGTTGCAGCGCGTTGTACAACGAAGTCCAGGGCGTCAGCAGAAACAGCACGCCGAACGCAAGCAGTAACAATGCATCGAGGATGAGTACAGCGCGCAGCAATGGCTTCATTGGCATTTAGTCCACGTGGTAGTTGGGCGCTTCCTTGGTGATCTGCACGTCATGCACATGCGACTCGCGCAAGCCCGCGCCCGTGATCTGCACGAACTCGGCCTTGTCGTTCATCTCCGCGATGGTGCGGCAGCCGCAGTAGCCCATGCTGGCGCGCACGCCGCCGATCAGCTGGAACAGGATCGCGTTGACCGAGCCCTTGTAGGCGACGCGGCCTTCGATACCTTCCGGCACCAGCTTGTCGATATTCGCGGAATTGTCCTGGAAGTAGCGGTCTGCAGCGCCGTCCTTCATCGCGCCGACCGAGCCCATGCCACGGTACGACTTGTATTGACGGCCCTGGAACAGGAACACGTCGCCCGGCGCTTCTTCGGTGCCGGCGAACATGCTGCCCATCATCACGGAATTCGCGCCGGCGGCCAGCGCCTTGCTGACGTCGCCCGAGAAGCGCACGCCACCGTCGGCGATAACCGGCACGCCGGTGCCCTTCAGCGCTTCCGACACGTTCGAAATCGCCGTGACCTGCGGCACGCCCACACCGGCCACGATCCGCGTCGTGCAGATCGAGCCCGGGCCGATACCGACCTTCACGCCGTCCGCGCCATATTCGACCAGCGCCTTGGCCGCCGCGGCCGTGGCGATGTTGCCGCCGATCACCTCGACGTGCGGGAAGTTCTGCTTGACCCAGCGAACGCGCTCGAGCACGCCCTTGCTGTGACCATGCGCCGTGTCGACCACGATGACGTCGACGCCCGCCTGCACCAGCAGCTCGACGCGTTCTTCATTGTCTTCGCCCACGCCGACCGCCGCGCCCGCGCGCAGCTTGCCGTGCTCGTCTTTACACGCGTCCGGGTGCTCGGTTTGCTTGGTAATGTCCTTGACGGTCATCAGGCCGCGCAGTTCGAATGCGTCGTTGATGACCAGCACGCGCTCAAGGCGGTGGCTGTGCATCAGCGCCTTGGCTTCGGCGAGCGGCGTGCCTTCCTTGACGGTGACGAGACGCTCGCGCGGCGTCATGATGTTGCGCACCGGTTCGTCCAGACGCTCTTCAAAACGCAAGTCGCGGTTCGTGACGATGCCGACCAGTTGCGCGCCTTCGACGACCGGGAAGCCCGAAATGCCATGCTGGCGTGACAGCGCAATGACGTCGCGAACCTTCATTTGCGGCGGCACGGTGATCGGATCGCGTACGACGCCCGATTCGAAGCGCTTGACCTTGGCAACCTCACGCGCCTGCTCGGCTGCCGTGAGATTCTTGTGGATGATGCCCACGCCACCCATTTGCGCCATCGCGATCGCGAGACGGGCTTCGGTGACGGTGTCCATGGCGGCGGACACGAGCGGCATATTCAGGGAGATGTTGCGGGTCAGCCGGGTCTTGAGGCTGGTGTCGCGCGGCAGAACATCGGAGAAAGCCGGGACGAGGAGCACGTCATCGAACGTGAGTGCTGTTTGGATCAGACGCATGGCAAATCCTATAGGCGCAAAAGCGAATTATACGCGATACCTCCCCGGTTTTCACTGCACTAACAGCAGCTTAGCGAATTTCGGGGGATTTTTTTCACGACTTTACCCCTTCCGATTTCGGTTCCGGGTTCGCCTCGAGTTCGATCCGGTTTCGTTTGCGCGTTCGGGTGCATGGAGACGCCACACGGCTCGAATGCGCGGCAATTTGACAGGCCCCCACGCCCCCGGGCCACCGCCCGGAAGCTAAAAGGCGGCTGAAAACGCCGGATAAACCGCTGGAATGCAGAATCAAACAAGACGCCCCGCCCGCCAAACGGCTATTCTGCCGACCATTCCAGTTTTCTTGCAGGGGCAGTCAATGCAGCGCGGTGTGGCATATGGAGTAATGGCCGGGGCCTTATGGGGCATGGTGTTTCTGGTGCCGCGCGTGCTGCCCGATTTTTCGCCGCTGCTGCTGAGCGCCGGCCGCTACACGATGTACGGCATCGTCTCGCTGGCCGCCGCGCTGCCGATGGCACGCTCGCTGGTCAAACGCCTGACCCGGGAGGACCTCGGCGCGCTGGTCAAACTGGCGCTGGCGGGCAACCTGCTCTACTACCTGCTGCTGACCGCAGCGGTCCATATGATCGGCATCGCGCCAGCCTCGCTGATCGTCGGCGTGTTGCCGGTCACGGTGACGCTGCTCGGCCGGCGCGATCACGGCGCCGTGCCGCTCGCCCGCCTAGCATGGCCTCTTTGCCTGGTGGTGGCCGGCATCGCCTGCATCAACATCGACGTCTTCACGGTCGCGGACAGCACGCCCGTGAGTATCGCGACAAAACTCCTCGGCCTCGCCTGCGCGGTCGGCGCGCTCGCCTGCTGGACGTGGTTTGCCGTCGAAAACGCCCGCTACCTGCAGCGCCAGACGCATTTCAGCGGTAACGAGTGGTCGGTGTTATGGGGTGTGGTGACCGGCGCGCTCGGCGCGGCATTGTGGCTGGTAGTCGCCATCATGCCGTCCGGCGCCCTGCAGGCGCCACTCGGCGACGCGCGCTGGCATACCTTCTGGATGCTGAATCTGGGCCTCGCGGTCGGCGCTTCATGGCTTGGCAACGGATTGTGGAATGCCGCGTCGAAGCGGCTGCCGCTGACCCTGTCCGGCCAGATGATCGTGTTCGAAACGCTCTTCGCGCTGCTCTACGCGTTCATCTACGACCAGCGCCTGCCACGCCCACTGGAAACGGCGGCGATCCTGCTGCTGGTGGCGGGGGTGTGCTGGTCGGTGCGCCAGCATGCGGACGGCGGTGCGTCCGGCACCGTATCGATCGAGGACAAGGCGCAGCCGTCCGCGCACTAGCGCATTGGCACGCTAACGCGAATCCTTGTTCTGCCAGCGGCGCCCTTCGATTGAACCCGCTTTGCGCGTCTTTTCGACGCGCCGTTGACGCGAGAGCTTCGGATCCACCAGCAGCGGCCGATAAATCTCGACGCGATCATGGTCGGCGAGCACGGTATCCAACGGCTTGAGCTTACCGAACACGCCTACTTTCTGCGTGCCCAGATCGATCTGCGGGTAACGCTGCAAGATGCCGCTTGCGTCGAGCGCCTGCTGCAGCGTGGCGCCTTCCGGCAAGTCCACGGCGATCAGCGTCTGCTCATTGGCGAGCGCGTAGCAGACTTCAATCGACAAGCGCGCGCTCATGCCTTACCGTAGCGCTGATCGGCGCGCTTCACGAACGATTCGACGAAGGTGTTGGCAATGTGGCTGAACACCGGCCCAATGATCTTCTCGAGAATGATGTTGGTGAATTCGTAATGCAACGCGAATTCGATCTTGCAGGCATCCGCCCGCAACGGCGTGAAACGCCAGAAGCCGGTGAACTTGCGAAACGGGCCGTCAGCGAACTCCATATCGATGCGCGTGGGCCGCTCCATGCTGTTGCGGGTGGCGAAATGCTGCTTGATGCCCTTGAAGTTGATATCGATCTTCGCCTCCATGCCGGTTTCGTCCTGGCGGCGAATTTCGACACCCCCGCACCAAGGCAGGAAGTTGGGGTAATCGGCGACGTCGGTAACGAGGTCGAACATCTGTTCCGCCGAATGGCGGATCAACACGGTTTTCTGGACATCTGCCATAAATTGAACAGCGCGTGGCAAGGGTGGGCAAGCGCCGCGGGCTTTCCTCGCCCCGCTTTGCTAAAATCGTGATTTTAAACGAGTTGGGCACTTTCCATTCATGAGCATCATAGACAACAGAAAAGCCTTCTACGACTATTCGGTCGAAGAACGCTACGAAGCGGGGCTCGTGCTCGAAGGATGGGAGGTCAAAGCCCTGCGCGCCGGGCGTGGCCAGATCAAGGAAGGCTACGTGGTGATCAAGAACAACGAACTGTTCCTGATCGGCACGCACATCAGCCCGCTGCCCGAAGCCTCGACCCACATCCACCCGGACCCGGTGCGCACGCGCAAGCTGCTGCTGCATAGCGAGGAAATCAGCAAACTGATCGGCAAAGTCGAGCAGCGCGGCTACACGCTCGTGCCGCTGAACTTCCACTACAAGGGCGGCCGGGTCAAATGCGAAATCGGCTTGGCCAAGGGCAAGAAGCAGCACGACAAGCGCGAGACGGAAAAGAAGCGCGACTGGGAACGCGAGAAGGCGCGCCTGATGCGTTCGCCGTCGCAATCGTGAGCGCGACGCTCCAATAAAAATAGCCCGCTTCTGCGGGCTATTTTTTTGGCTGCAGCAAACCTGAATCAGCGCACGTCGGTCGCGCCCTTGCCCTTGTTCACGATCGTTAGCGCCGAGGCGATCATCGAACTCATATCCGCCAGGTTGCCCGGCACGATCAGTGTAGTGCCCTGCTTGGCCAGGTTGCCGAACGCGTTCACGTACTGCTCGGCCACTTTCAGGTTCACGGCCTCCATCCCGCCGTTCGACTGGATCGCCGCAGCGATTTTCTGAATCGCCTGCGAGTTAGCCTCGGCCACCGCCAGAATCGCCGACGCCTGCCCTTGCGCCTGATTGATCGCCGCCTGCCGTTCGCCCTCGGATTTCTGGATCGCCGCCTCGCGGCCACCGGACGCGATATTGATCTGCTCCTGCTTACGCCCTTCGGATGCCGCGATCAGCGCGCGCTTTTCGCGCTCGGCGGTGATCTGTGCCTGCATTGCGTGGAGAATTTCCTTTGGCGGCGTCAGGTCCTTGATCTCGTAGCGCAGCACCTTGACGCCCCAGTTCGAGGCGGCTTCGTCGAGCGACGACACGATGCTGTGGTTGATGAAATCACGCTCCTCGAACGTCTTGTCGAGCTCGAGCTTGCCGATCACCGAACGCAGCGTGGTCTGCGACAACTGCGTAATCGCGAACACGAAGTTGCTCGAACCGTACGACGCCTTCATGGGATCGGTGACCTGGAAATACAGCACGCCATCCACCTGCAATTGCGTGTTGTCGCGCGTAATACACACCTGGCTCGGCACTTCGAGCGGGATTTCCTTGAGGATGTGCTTGTATGCGATCCGGTCGACGAACGGAAACGCAAAGCTCAAACCCGGCGTCAGCGTACGGTGATAGCGGCCAAGCCGCTCCAGCACCCACGCATGCTGCTGCGGCACGATCTTGAGTGTCTGTGCCGCCAGCACGATCACGATAACGAGAAGCACCGCCGCGACGATGGTTGAGTCCATTGCTGACCTCCGGTCCGTAGTTCGAATAGTTGTACGTCGTTGTGTGCACGCGTTGGTGCAGACATGGGTGCGCGCTCAGTGCACCGTCACCCTGGTTTTCGCCTGCCGGCTGGCCACAACCACAAGGCAACTGCCGCGCATCTCGACGATTTCATAAAGCTGCGCATCTTCGGGCTCGCCGGCGGCCAGTTCGACGTCCCAGGCAGCGCCGCGGTAATTGGCGCGCGCCCGGTGCTCGTGCCACGCCGGCACGGCCAGAGTCTGGCCGATATCCAGATTGACGTCAGGGTTCTTCGATGCCTCCTTGCGCGTTCTGCGCCCGAAGCGCGAGCGCCTCAGCAGTAGCACCGCGGCCAGCGCCACGACGGCTGCAATCGCAAACTGCAGATCGGCGGCGGCACCTGCAATATGGGCAATCGCGGCCGCGACGCAACCCAACGCGATCATCAGCAAATAGAACGTGCCGCTGATCAACTCCAGTACGACAAGCACACCGGCCCCGATCCACCAGAACAATCCACCTGGCGCCATGTTGATCTCCACAAAGCAAAACACCCCGGATCTACCGGGGTGTTTATAGCACGAAGCGGGTGCATATTACCGGGCGGTGCAGCACGCTTTTACGTGCTTTTGACGTACCGCAGCGCCCTTTATGCAAGCCGCTTATCGGGCCTGCGCCCGGCGCTCAATTACTTCTTCAGCGATTTCGCCAGTTGCTGCCACGTCTCGATGATCGAATCCGGGTTCAGCGAGATCGACGCGATGCCTTCATCGGTCAGCCACTGCGCGAAGTCCGGATGATCCGAAGGACCCTGGCCGCAGATACCGACGTACTTGTTCAGACGCAAGCAGGTTTCAATCGCGCGCTTGAGCATGAACTTCACCGCCGGGTCGCGTTCGTCGAAATCCACTGCCAGCAGTTCCATGCCCGAGTCGCGGTCGAGGCCGAGCGTGAGCTGCGTCAGGTCGTTCGAACCGATCGAGAAGCCGTCGAAGAATTGCAGGAACTCTTCGGCGAGAATCGCGTTCGACGGCACTTCGCACATCATGATCAGGCGCAAGCCCTTCTCGCCGCGCTTCAGGCCGAACTTCTCCAGCAGCCCGACCACGCGCTCCGCCTGCTTCAGCGTGCGCACGAACGGCACCATGATCTCGACGTTGTCGAGGCCCATCTCCTCGCGCACCTTCTTCAGCGCGACGCATTCCATCTGGAACGCTTCGGCGAAGTCGTCGGCGATGTAACGCGATGCGCCACGGAAGCCCAGCATCGGGTTTTCTTCGTCCGGCTCGTAGCGCGAACCGCCGATCAGCTTCTTGTACTCGTTCGACTTGAAGTCCGACAGACGCACGATCACGGGCTTCGGATAGAACGCCGCCGCGATCGTTGCGATACCCTCGGTCAGCTTGTCGACATAGAACGCGCGCGGCGATGCATGGCCACGCGCCACGCTTTCCACGGCCTTCTTCAGGTCCTGATCGATGTTCGGATACTCGAGAATCGCCTTCGGATGAACGCCGATGTTGTTGTTGATGATGAATTCGAGCCGCGCCAGACCCACGCCTGCGTTTGGCAGTTGCGAGAAGTCGAAGGCCAGTTGCGGATTGCCGACGTTCATCATGATCTTCACCGGAATCGGCGGCAGTTCGCCGCGCTGCACTTCGGTGACTTCGGTTTCGAGCAGACCGTCATAGATCTTGCCTTCGTCGCCTTCGGCGCACGACACGGTCACGAGCGAGCCTTCCTTCAGCACGTCGGTGGCATCGCCGCAGCCGACCACGGCCGGCACGCCCAACTCACGCGCGATAATCGCCGCGTGGCAGGTCCGGCCGCCACGGTTCGTGACGATGGCGGATGCGCGCTTCATCACCGGCTCCCAGTTCGGGTCGGTCATGTCGGCCACCAGCACGTCGCCCGGCTGTACCCGGTCCATTTCCGACGGATCGTGAATCACGCGCACCGGACCCGCGCCGATCTTCTGGCCGATCGCGCGGCCGGTAGCCAGCACGTTCGATTGGCCCTTCAGCTTGAAGCGCTGCTCGGCCTTGCCCGTAGCCTGGCTCTTCACCGTTTCCGGACGTGCCTGCAGGATGAAGATCTTGCCGTCGCGGCCGTCCTTGCCCCACTCGATGTCCATCGGACGCTCGTAGTGCTTTTCGATAATGACGGCGTATTTCGCGAGTTCGATCACGTCTTCGTCGGTGATCGAAAAACGGTTGCGCTGCTCGTGCGGGACGTCGACGGTCTTCACGCGGCCTTGCTCGCCGGCCTTGGTGAATTCCATCTTGATCAGCTTCGAGCCGATCGAGCGGCGGATAATCGGGTACTTGCCTTGTGCAAGCGTGGTCTTGAAGACGTAAAACTCGTCCGGATTTACGGCGCCCTGCACGACCGTTTCGCCCAGGCCATAGCTCGACGTGATGAAGACGGCGTCCTTGAAGCCGGATTCCGTGTCCAGCGTGAACATCACGCCTGCCGCGCCGACGTCCGAACGCACCATGCGCTGCACGCCCGCGGACAACGCGACTTCAGCGTGAGTGAAGCCCTTGTGGACGCGATAGGAGATGGCACGGTCGTTATACAGCGACGCGAACACGTGCTTCATACGATCGAGCACCTCGTCGATGCCGACCACGTTGAGATAGCTTTCCTGCTGACCCGCGAACGATGCGTCCGGCAAGTCTTCCGCCGTTGCCGACGAACGCACGGCAAACGACAACTCTTCAGGCGAGCTGTTTTGCAGGGTGTCGAAGCCCGCGCGGATATCCGCTTCGAGACGCGGCTGCAGCGGCGCGTCGACGATCCATTGGCGGATTTCCTTGCCCGCTTCGGCGAGCGCCTTCACGTCGTCGACGTCAAGCGTTTCGAGGCGTTTGGCGATGCGTTCAGTCAGATTGTTGTGATGCAAGAAGTCGCGGAAAGCCAGTGCCGTGGTGGCGAAGCCAGTCGGCACGCGAACGCCCGCGCCGGCGAGCTGACTGATCATCTCGCCCAGCGACGCATTCTTGCCGCCGACAATCTCCACATCGGTCATCCGCAACTGCTCAAACGGCACTACATACGCCTCTTCCTTTGCGACGGTAACTGCGTTAGTCATACAAGCCCCTAAGTGTGAAAGAAATTCACGGCTGTGCAAGTGGGCTTGAACGCGAGACGCCCATTGGAAGCGTGAGCTCGCGTCTTGCACAACCTGTTGGAGAAGCAATCGCCGCCGATGGCCACGCGGACCCAAAAGCGCCAGATGCACGGAGTAGAAAGCGGATGGACGAAATTACCGATCGATCCAGCCAAATCTCTCAATTTGCCGCAAGTTACCGGCGCAAAGCGCGGCGTTGACCGACCGTTCACGGTGAGTTAGACGCCAATCGCCTGCAATTGCTTATCCAACAGGTTGCCGCTATTCTACCGTGCCGACTCTCAAAATGTGACAGTCGGACGAGAATTGCGCCTCGAATCGCGCCCCGGACCGGCTGACGGGTTCTTGCGAGGTTCTCGCGAAGCCCTACTACCGTCTGGACGCAATTGCGGTGCCCACGGCGCGCTGAAATGACGCCGCTGCAACCTCCGGTTAGCCACCGTGCAGCGACGCCCATGCAGCGATGTTTCATTCGAGCGCTTTTTCCCGCTCACGTTCCCCCAGCCCCACTGATGCCGCCCACCGTATTCATCGTCTCCGACGGTACCGGGATCACTGCCGAAACCTTCGCGCATTCGATCCTCTCCCAGTTCGACCAGAAATTCCGCCTGGTTCGCGTGCCCTTCGTCGACTCGACGGAAAAAGCCTACGTCACGCTCGAAAAGATCAACGAAGCGACCCAACAGGACGGCCGCCGTCCGATTGTCTTCACGACGCTGGTGGACAGTGCCTCGAATCAGATCGTCAAAGGCTCGAATGCGCTCGTACTGGACATGTTCCAGACCTTCGTCGAGCCGCTCGAACAGGAACTGGAGCTCAAGTCGAGCCACGCGATGGGCCGCGGCCACCAGAACGCCGATACCGAGGAATACAAGAACCGGATCGAGGCCATCAATTTCTCGCTCGCCCATGACGACGGTCAATCGAACCGCAATCTGGCCGATGCCGATGTGATTCTGGTCGGCGTTTCGCGCAGCGGCAAAACGCCGACGAGCCTGTATCTGGCCATGCAGTACGGGGTGAAAGCGGCCAACTATCCACTGATTCCGGAAGACTTCGAACGCGGCAAGCTGCCTACGCCGCTATTGGCGCATCGGCAGAAAATGTTTGGTTTATCGATCGATCCGCAGCGGCTTTCGGAGATTCGCAACGAGCGCCGGCCGGGCAGCAAATACGCCGCGCCGGAGAATTGCCGCTACGAGATCAATGAAGCTGAAGCCATGATGCGGCGTGAGGGAATCAAGTGGCTGTCGTCGACGCATAAGTCGATCGAGGAGATCGCGACGACGATCCTGCAGGAGATCAAGCTGGACCGGCCGGCTTATTGAGCGTGGCCAGCTTTACCTGCGTGCATGGTGCTGAGGAGGCCGCGCAGGCGGCCTCACACTGAAGTCAGTGCAAGCTCATGCGCGGCGCTGCTGGCGGCATTGTTCGAATACACACACAGCCGCCGCAGCCGCCACATTGAGCGATTCCATGCCGCCCGGCTGAGGAATCGTCACCCGCAACGAAACTGCATCGCGCCAGGTCTGCGACACGCCGGCTCCTTCGTTGCCGAACACCCATGCGAGCGGTCCGCTCAGATCGCAATCGTAGATCGCCTCGGCGCCGTGCGAATCCGTGATGACGACGGGCACCGCAAGGCGCTCGATCAACCCCCGTGGCTCGACATCCTCGTGGATTTTCAGCAGGAAATGCGCGCCCATGCCGGAGCGCAGAACCTTCGACGACCATGCGTAAGCCGTGCCCGGTGCGCAAAACACTTGCTGAATCCCGGCGGCCGCCGCGCTGCGCAGAATCGAACCGACGTTGCCGGCGTCCTGCACGCCGTCGAGCACGAGGCAGGTCTGCGCGACCTTGTCCGGCAGCTGCGTGTCGAGCTTCTCGACCAGCAACAGAATTCCCACACCATGCACAACGTTCGACAACTGCCCGAACAACGCATCCGGCAGCGTGACGATGCGGTGCTCGTCGATGCGCGACACGATGGCCTGCGCTTCGTCGTGACGCAACGCACCCTCGGTCACGACGCACATTTCCGGCTGCCCGGCGACGTCGAGATAGGCGCTCGCGAGATGGAAGCCTTCGAGCAGCGCGTGGCCGCTGCGACGCTGCTGATGCGTCGAGCCGGCCAGCGCCTTAAGGCGCTTGTAGAGCGGATTGTCCCGCGAGGTGATGGCTTTCACAGGCAGCGAAGACAGTGAGAATGAGGAAAAGGATAGGCGACGCGCCGGGCCAAACGTGGCGCTCAGGCCCCGCTGCGTTCGCCGAAGGCGTCGTCGTCGAGCATGGCGTCGGCGAGCGTGCCGGGCACGACGATCACGTCGCCCAGCGGCGGCTTCAAAGCCATGCCGAAGCGCAGATGCGCTTCACGCACCGGCGCGAACGAACGCCGATGATGCTCGCAAGGGCCATGTTCGCGCAGCGCGGCAAGATGCTGCGGCGTGCCATAGCCGGCGTGCGCGTCAAAGCCGTAAACCGGATAGGTTTGATGCAATTCGAGCAGCATCCGGTCGCGCGTGACCTTGGCGAGAATCGACGCAGCCGAAATGCTCTTGATCAGTGCATCGCCGCCGATCACCGCTTCGCTGCGAATGCTCAGCGTCGGGCAGCGATTGCCGTCGATTTTCACGAGTGTCGGCACGACCGAAAGACCTTCGACCGCCCGCTTCATCGCCAGCATGGTGGCGTGCAGGATGTTCAGCGTGTCGATTTCTTCGACGGTAGCCGACGCGACGCAGTAAGCCAACGCCCGCTCGACGATCTTGTCGTACAGTTCATCGCGCTTTTTGGCAGTCAGTGCTTTCGAATCGTCGAGGCCGCGAATCATCGGCTTCGACGGGTCGAAAATCACCGCCGCGGCGACCACCGGACCGGCCAGCGGCCCGCGCCCGGCTTCGTCGACGCCGCAGACGATATCGTCCGGCGTCTCGAAGTTAAGACCGACCTGCTGCGCCGCCACGCCTGCAGCGCTCGCAGCCTTACGGCGAGGTGCACGCGCGGCAGTCACGGCAGCGCCCTGCGCTTTTCAATGACGCTCGCCACCACTTCCGCCGCACGCTGCGCGGTGTTCTGCTTCAGCACGTGATGCATCTCCGTGAAGATTTCCGTCAGCGTGCGCCGGTTGGCCTCGTCGCGCAACTGTTTCAGCGTCGCCTCGGCGAGCGCCTGTGGCGTCGCGAAATGCTGCAGGATTTCCGGCACGACGAAACGCCCGGCCAGAATGTTCGGCAAGCCGACATACGGCAGATAGCCCTGGCGGCGCATGATCTGACCGGTCAGCCAGGGCACCTTGTACGAAATCACCATCGGCTTTTTCAGCAACGCGGCTTCCAGCGTCACCGTGCCGCTCTTGACGAGAATCGCATCGGCCGCCGTCATTGCGAGTTGCGACTGGCCGTCGGTAATGGTCAGCGCGAGTCCGGGATGCGAGTCGACCAGCGGCCGCAGCATTTCGCGCAGCGCGGGCGTGGCCGCCGGCATCACGAAACGCAAGCCGGGCTCCTGGTGCTGCATCATCTCCATCGCGGCAAAGAACGTCGGACCGATCAGATCGATCTCCGAGCGCCGGCTGCCCGGCAGCACCGCGATGATCGGCCCGCTTTCAGCGAGGCCGAGCGTGCGGCGCGCGCCCAGCGTATCGGGCACGAGAGGAATTTCGTCAGCGAGCGGATGACCCACGTACGACGCCGCGACACCGGCCTTCTCCAGCAACGCCTTTTCGAACGGGAACACGCAGAGCATGTGGTCGACCGCCTTGGCGATCTTCTTGATGCGCCCGCCCCGCCACGCCCAGATGGACGGGCAGACGAAGTGAACGGTCGGAATACCCGCCTCGCGCAACGGGTGCTCGAGGCCGAAATTGAAATCGGGCGCATCCACGCCGACGAATACCGACGGCGGTTCAGCCAGCAGTTGCCGCTTCAGTTCGTTGCGGATGCCGAGGATTCCGGGGATATGCCGTAGTACTTCGACATAGCCGCGCACGGTCAGCTTTTCCATCGGCCAGTGCGCGTCGAAGCCCTGCGCAATCATGCGCGGGCCGCCAATCCCGTAGTAGTGCGTGGAGGCAGGCAGATGGCTCGCGAGGCCGTCGAGCAGCGAGGCCGCCAGCAGGTCGCCGGACGGCTCGCCGGCGACCATCGCCACGCGTATCGGACTTGGGTTGAGGGCCATCGCTTAGCGGATGATGCCGCGTTGCGACGCTTCGACAAACGCGAGCAACGTTTGCACCGGCTCATCGCCATCGCCACCCGCGGTCGCGAGTTCGCGCAACTGCACCTTCGCTTCTTCGAGCGACAGGCTGTTCTTGTACAGCAAGCGATACGCCGAGCGCAGCGCGGAGATCGCGTCCGCCGAGAAACCGCGGCGGCGCAGACCTTCGACGTTGATGCCGTGGGGCTCCGCCTTGTTGCCGGCAGCGATCACGAACGGCGGAATATCCTGCACCAGCGCTGACGCGCCGCCCAGCATCGAGTGCGCGCCGATGCGCACGTACTGATGCACGCCCGACATGCCGCCGACGATCGCGTAATCGCCAATCGTCACATGGCCGGCCATCTGCGCATTGCTCGACAGAATGACGTTATTGCCAACGTGGCAGTCGTGCCCGACGTGCACGTAGGCCATGATCCAGTTGTCGTCACCAAGTGTGGTGACGCCCGAATCCTGCATCGTGCCGGTGTGGATCGTGGTGAATTCACGGATCGTGTTGCGGTTGCCGATCACGAGCCGGGTGGGCTCGTCCTTGTACTTCATGTCCTGCGGACGGCCGCCGACGGATGCGTAGTGGCCGATCCGGTTGTCTTCGCCGATCGTGGTGTGACCTTCGATCACGCTGTGCGAACCGACCGTGGTCCGTGCGCCGATCGTCACATGCGCACCGATGACGGCATACGGTCCGATTTCGACGGATTCGTCGAGTTGCGCGCCTGGTTCGACGATCGCAGTGGGATGAATCCTGCTCATGCGTCCTCGCTTCTGATTCTGTTGCGTTGTCCGGATGGACGTAACCGGAGCCTGCAGGGCCCGGGGTAAGCCGCTGACTGCCCGGACACCTTTAAGCGTCTTTGTCCGTGTGCCGCACCGCGCACATCAGATCCGCTTCCGCCGCCACGGCACCATCCACTTCGGCGCGCGCCTTGAACTTCCAGATACCGCGCATATGACGCTCGAACGTACAGTTCAGGATCAGCTGATCGCCCGGTTCCACGACGCGCTTGAAACGCGCATTGTCGATGCCCACGAACAGATACAGCGTGTTCGACGGATCGCTCGGCTCTTCCGAAAACGTCAGCAGGGCCGCGGTTTGCGCGAGCGCTTCGAGGATCAGTACGCCGGGCATTACCGGACGGGTCGGAAAGTGACCCTGGAAATACGGCTCGTTGATCGACACGTTCTTCAACGCTTTGATGCTCTTATGCGGCTCGAGTTCGAGCACCCGGTCGACCAGCAGGATCGGGTAACGATGGGGCAGCAGCGTGAGAATCTTATGAATGTCGAGATTGATTTTTTCGGTGCTCATGGTGTTTCTACTCGCACATTAACTGCGCGATGATGACTGCGAATGCTGGTGCAGGTGGGTTGGTAACGCGTGCTGCCGGCGCTCGCCGTGACCCGGCGGCCATGCCACCCGGTCACGGCAACCGACTTTGCTTCCTGATGCTTGCCCGCTATTTTACGCGGTGCCGGCGGGTTGCCCCGCGGATTGTTCTGCGAGTAAACCAGCGGGGTTGGCGAATGGGTTACCCAGCTGTCTCAGGTCGGGTCGGCGACGGAGTTGCTTGCTGCGTCGGCTGGCTTGCCCGCCGACGCATTTTCCAGCGCCTTGATACGGTCACGAAGCTTGTCGATGTTACGCAGCAAAGCGGCGCTCCTGTTCCAGTCCGCATGATTCACTGCGGGGAATGCGCTGGTGTAGATGCCTGCCTTCAACAACGACTTCGACACGCCGGATTTCGCCGTGACGATCACATAGTCAGCCAGCGTCACGTGGCCGGCGATTCCAACTGCGCCGCCGATCATGCAGTGACGGCCGATCGTGGTGCTGCCCGCAATGCCCGCGCAACCCGCGATCACCGTATAGGCGCCCACTTTGCAGTTGTGGCCGATCTGCACGAGATTATCGATCTTCACGCTCTCTTCGATGATCGTGTCGGCCATCGCGCCCCGGTCGATCGTCGTGTTCGCACCGATTTCGACGTCTGCCCCAATCGATACACCGCCGACCTGCGGAATTTTCACCCAGTTACCGGTGCGCGCATCGCCTTCACCCACGAAATCCGGCGCGAAGCCAAAGCCGTCCGAACCGATCACCGCACCCGCGTGCACGATCACGCGCTCACCGAGCTTGCAGCCGTAATACACCGCGACATTCGGATACAGATGCGAGCCCGCGCCGATCCGCGTACCGCGGCCGATCACCACGTTGGCATCCAGACGCACGTTTTCGCCGATCACCGCGCCCGCCTCTACCGTGACGTTCGGGCCGATCACCGCGCTCGCGGCAATTTGCGCGGACGGGTCGATGGTCGCGCTCGGATGGACGCCCGGCACCGGCTTGGGTGCGGCCATGTCGATGAAGGTCTGTGCGACGCGCGCAAAGTAAGCGTACGGATTCGGCGTGACGATGAAGTTACGCGCGGCATTCCCGTGATTTTCGAGAGCGCCGAGCTTTGCGAGGTCCTCGGCATTGATCAACACCGCGCCCGCGCGAGTCGTCTCGACCTGCGACAGGTACTTCGGATTGGCGAGGAATGCCAGCTGGTCAGGGCCTGCCTGGTCAAGCGGCGCCAGGCTACCGACGCGCTGCGAACCATCTCCGACTACTTCACCGCCAAACCGCTGGACGATGTCCTCAAGCGTAAATGCCATGCCTATCCTGTCTCCTGTGTCGACCCAGAGTTGGCGCTTCAGCGTCAACCTGAGTCCTCGCTTTAGCTGTCGATCGAAGTTCGCGCTTTGGCACGCTACTCCGGTCCCCTGCAAAGCTCGTTACTCCGGTCTCGTGCAAAGCATTGACTCTGGTCTCATGCAAGCTTGTTGCCGCAAATCAGTCCAGCTTGTTAGTTCCACCGCCCGTGCTGCGTAGCGGCGGCCGGCGAGCGGGTGTCTGGCCGGCAATCCCGCCGCCGGCAAGCCCAGCGCGCGCGTTCAGTTACCCGAAGCCGCGAGCGCCTTGAGCACCTGATCGGTAATATCAATGCGCGGGCTAACATACACCGCTTCCTGAACGATCAGGTCGTAGTGCTGCTGCTCGGCGATCTGCTTGATCACCTTGTTGGCCCGGTCGAGCACCGCCGCCAGCTCTTCGTTGCGGCGCTGGTTCAGGTCTTCGCGAAACTCGCGCTGTTTGCGCTGGAAGTCCGTATCCAGTTGGGACAGGTCGCGCTGCTTCTGCGCACGATCCGTAGCCGACATCGACGCACCGTTCTTGTCGAGCGAGTCGGACATCGACTTCAGTTTCTGCGCCATGTCGGCCAGATCCTTGTCGCGCTTGGCGAATTCCGCCTCGAGCTTGACCTGCGCAGCCTTCGCGGCAGCCGATTCACGCAGGATGCGGTCCGAATTCACCGCAGCAATCCTGGCTTCCTGCGCGTGCGCCGCACCCGCTACACCGACACCCAGCGTCATTGCCAGCGCGAACGCGCACGCCCCACGTTTCGAAAAAATACCAGTTAGCAAAGTCATCCTCTCGATACTGTAGTTTGGCCAGCCGTTCGTAGCCGGACCGCCAGCCGCCGCATCAGAACGCCGTCCCGATCTGGAACTGGAACTTCTGATACTGGTCGCCAGTGTGCTTCGTGAGCGGGAAGCCCAAGCTGAGCTTAAGCGGGCCGATCGGCGAGATCCATGCGAGACCGACACCGTAGCCGTAACGCAGGCCGTTCGCGCCGATGCTGTTGCCCTCCGTACCCCAGACGTTACCGCCGTCGAGGAACGTGAACACACGCAAGGTGCGGTCGTAGCCCGTGCCCGGCAACGGGAACGTCAATTCGATGTTACCCACCAGCAGCTTCGAGCCACCGATCGGGTCGTTCGTTTTCGCGTCGCGCGGACCCAGCGAGCTCGGCTCGTAGCCCCGCACCGAACCGATACCGCCCGCGTAGTAGTTCTTGAAAATCGGATATGGCTTGCCGCCGAGGCCGTTACCGTAGCCGCCCTGGAAGTTGAAGCCCAGCACGAAGCCGCGCGAGAACGAATAATAGTACTGCGCGTTGATGTCGGCCTTGTAATACTGCGTGCCGCCGATCGGCGTGCCGTACTCGGCGTTCGCCTGCGTGAAGTAACCACGGCTCGGCACCAGTGCGCTGTCACGCGCATCGCGCGACCAGCCCACCGTGATCGGCACGTTGTTCGACACACGGCCGAACTCGTGCACGTAGTCGATGTAGCTCTGCGGCGTATTCGCGTCGATGTCCAGCTGGTTCTGCTCGAGGCCGGCGCCGAAGTACACCGTGTCGACTTCGGAGAACGGGATACCGAATTTCAGGTCGCCACCTATCGTGACGATCTTGAAGCTCGAATCCGTCGAATAGTACAGCGGCTGGTACGTACGGTAGTAGACGTCGGTAATCCGCTTGATGCCGTCGACCGTGAAGTACGGGTCGACCTGCGTCACCGTCAAGGTACGGTAGGTCTTGGCGGTATTCACGTTCACAGCGAGACTCGTACCCGAACCGAACACGTTGTCCTGCGACACGCCCGCGGAGAGCACCACCTTGTCGGTCGACGAGAAGCCCGCGCCCAGCGTGATGGCGCCAGTCGGCTTTTCGCTCACCTTGACGTCCACGTCGACCTGGTCAGGCGTGCCTTCAACCGGCACGGTGGTCACGTCGACATCGGTAAAGTAGCCGAGGCGGTTGATGCGGTCTTTCGACAGCGCGAGGCGGTTCGAATCGAACCACGAGCTTTCGAGCTGGCGCATTTCACGGCGCACCACTTCGTCACGCGTGCGTGTGTTGCCGACCACGTTGATGCGGCGCACGTACACGCGGCGGCTCGGGTCCACCTGCAGCGTCAGGTCGACCTTGTGGTGTTCCTGATCGATCTGCGGCTGCGCGTTGACCGTGGCGAATGCATAACCATACTGGCCCAGCTTGTCGACAATCGCCTTGGTGGTGGCTTGCAGCTTTTCAGCCGAGAAGCGGTCACCCGGTTTGATCTTGATCAGCTTGGCCAGCTCCGCCTCGCGGTCGAGCAGATTACCGGCCAGCTTGATGCTGTTGATTGTGTACGGCTCGCCTTCATGCAGCGTGACCGTCAGATACATGTCCTTCTTGTCCGGCGAGATCGACACCTGGGTCGAGTCGATGTTGAATTCGAGGTAGCCGCGATTCAGGTAATACGAGCGGACGTTCTCGAGGTCGCCGGTGAGCTTGTCTTTCGCATACAGGTCGTTCTTCGTGTACCACGAGAACCAGTTTGGCGTGGACAGCTGCATTTCGTCGCGCAGCGTACCCGTGCTGAACGCCTTGTTGCCGATGAAGTTGATCTGGCGGATCTTCGCGCTCGGACCTTCAGCCACCGAGAACAGCACCGAGACGCGGTTGCGGTCGATCGGCGTGATCGTGGTGGTGACTTCTGCGGCATAGTAGCCGCGCGTCAGGTACTGGCGTTTCAGTTCCTGCTCGGCCTTGTCGACGAGTGCCTTGTCGTAGTAACGGCCTTGCGACAAACCGACCGCGCGCAGCGCCTTGGTCAGGTTGTCCTTGTCGAACTCGTGAATGCCGGCGAAGTCGATCGTGCCGATGGCCGGACGCTCCAGCACCTGCACGATGACGACATTGCCTTCGGTCGCGATCTTGACGTCGTTGAAGAAGCCCGTGGCGTATAGCGCGCGAATGGCTTCGGAAGCCTTGTCGTCGGTAAAGGTGTCGCCTTGCTTGATGGGCAGGTACGCGAACACGGTACCGGGTTCGACGCGTTGCAACCCCTCAATCCGGATGTCTTGCACCACGAAGGGCGTCGTTGCGTGAGCAACCAGCCCATGCGCGGCGAATGCCGCGGCTATAACCGTCTTTGGAACAAAGCGATGAGGTTTAAACAACGTGCTTCCCCAGTGTGTATAGCTGCATCAGGTCGGGCGGTCGCCATCGTGAACGCCGCCGGACACTTTAAAAATGGATTAAACGAGCCAGATCGTTGAACAGCGCAATCGCCGACAATGCGACGATGCAGGCGAGACCCGCCCTCTGAAAAACGAGTTGCCAGCGATCGGAGACAACTTTGCCGGTTACAGCTTCAACCAAATAATATAACAGATGACCCCCGTCCAATACCGGAATTGGTAACAGGTTCAGTACGCCGAGGCTAATACTGACAAGGGCCAGGAACGACAGGAATGCAGAAGGACCTAGACGTGCGCTCTTTCCTGCGTAATCGGCGATCGTCACAGGACCGGAAAGATTCTTCAGCGATGCCTCGCCGACGATCATTCGCCCGAACATGCGCACCGAATAAACAGCCAGATCCCAGGTACGGCGTGCACCCAGTTGCAGACTTTCGAGCGGCCCATAACGCACGTCGATCGACGGCACCTGAGTCGCGAGTTCGGCGCCGATACGACCGATCTGCTGGCCCGTCGCCTCATCGCGCTGCGACTGCGGGACGATCCGCACGTCTTCCAGCTTGCCCGCCGCCGGGCCGCCGCGCTCCACCTGCAGCGTCACGGGTACACCGGCGTGCGATTTTACATAAGCGATGAAGGCCGTGGCATTGTCGGTAGGCACACCGTTGATCGCGCGCAGACGATCACCCACGGCGAGGCCGGCTTTCTGCGCCGCGCTACCCGGCTGCACGCCCGCGACCGTCAGCTTGCCGCCGCCCGGCTCGAAGCCGAGACGCGACATAAAGTCGTCGTCGACGTCTTTCTCGGTGATGCCGCGCAGATCCAGCTGAAAATCCGAGATGCCGTGGGCATCTTTCGCACTCAATACGACCCGCTTGTGATCGAATGCCGCGCCGAGCAGCTTCCAGCGCAGGTCGGACCATGAACGCACCGGTTCGGATTCGTCGGCATTCCCGGTGCGCACCGCGACGACAGTTTCGCCGCCGTCGAAGCCGGCCAGCGCCGCCGGCGTATTCGGAGCAGGTGTCGCAACCACCGCTGCCGGTTCGGTCACGCCAGTGGCGAACACGAGGGCAAACAGCACGATGGCTAGCAGAAAGTTCGCGACCGGGCCGGCCGCGACAATCGCGAAACGGCGCCACACCGACTGGCGGTTGAACGCATGGGGCAAGGCTTCAGGCGGAATCGGCGCACCGCCGGTCTCGCGCTCGTCGAGCATCTTGACGTATCCGCCCAGCGGCAGTGCGGCAATCGTCCATTCGGTGCCCGTCTTCCGGCTCACCCATTGGACCAGTGGCTTGCCGAAGCCGATCGAAAAGCGCAGCACCTGGACGCCGCACAAGCGCGCCACGCTGTAATGCCCGTACTCGTGGACGACCACGAGTACGCCAATCGCCACCGCGAAGGCCAGCAGTTCGATTAGCAGATTCATAGGCGCCTCACTGGACGGCGCGTTCCGTGCGACGGGCGCCGTCCGGCAGGCGCGCGATGAAGTCGGCGGCGGCGCGGCGCGCGGCGCCGTCGGCCTCGATCACGTCCTCGAGCGCGTGAGCGCTACGGTTCGGCAAAGCGTTGAGTACGGCGTCGACCACCTGAGCAATCGCCATAAACCCGATCTGGCGCGACAGGAACGCTTCAACAGCAATTTCGTTCGCGGCATTAAGGGCCGCGCTCGCCAGCCCGCCCTCGGCCAGCGCCTTCACGGCGAGCGCCAGACACGGGAAGCGCGTGTAGTCCGGTTTTTCGAACGAGAGCGACGCGACCTGCAGCAGATCGAGTTGCGCCACACCGGAATCGACCCGCTCCGGAAACGCCAGCGCATGCGCGATAGGCGTGCGCATATCGGGATTCCCCAATTGCGCGAGCACCGAACCGTCGGCGTATGACACCATCGAATGAATCACGCTTTGCGGGTGAATCAGCACCTCGATGCGCTCGCCCGGCACGTTGAAGAGCCAGTGCGCTTCGATCACCTCGAGGCCCTTGTTCATCATCGTGGCCGAGTCGACCGAAATCTTGCGGCCCATCACCCAGTTCGGATGCTTGCAGGCTTCGTCAGGCGTGACGTCGACCAGCGTGGCCGGTTCGCGCGTGCGGAACGGACCGCCCGAGGCAGTCAGGATGATCTTCGAGACGCCGCCGTGCAGAGCGGCTTCGCGCGGCAGGCATTGGAAAATCGCGTTGTGTTCGCTGTCGACCGGCAGCAGCACGGCGCCGTTGTCGCGCACCGCGTCCATGAAGATCGCGCCGGACATCACAAGCGCTTCCTTGTTGGCGAGCAGGATGCGCTTGCCGGCACGCGCCGCGGCGAGGCTCGGCGCGAGGCCTGCCGCGCCGACGATCGCCGCTACGACCGTATCGCAGCCATTGCTCTCCGATACGTCGACGAGCGCTTGCGGCCCGTACGTAACCTCGGTCTTGCAGCCGGCTTCTCGCAACTTCGCCGCGACCTGCGCGGCGGTATCGGCATCGCCGACTACCGCGACCTCAGGCTGAAAGCGCAGGCATTGCTCGACGAGCTTGTCGCCGTTGCGATGCGCAGTGAGCGCGTAAACCGAAAAGCGCTCCGGATGACGCGCGACGACGTCGAGCGTGCTGTCTCCAATCGAGCCCGTGGAACCGAGCAATGTCAGACGTTTTTGCATATCTCTTTCTCTAGCCGAGCAGCAGCATGGCAAGCGGCAGCACCGGCAATAATGCGTCGATGCGGTCGAGTACGCCACCGTGCCCAGGCAACAGGCCGCTTGAATCTTTCACTCCGGCCTGGCGTTTCATCATCGATTCGAACAGATCGCCCACCACGCTGAATGCCACCAGCAAGGTCAGTGCGAGCAGTGTACGTACGGCGCCTAATTGCGCCAGCAGCGCAGAATACAGGGTCGGCTCGAACGCATGCAAAAAGACCGCCGCAGCGGCGACGATCATCACGGCCAGCCAGCCGCCGATCGCGCCCTCCCAGGTCTTACCCGGGCTGATGGCAGGCGCGAGCTTGTGCTTGCCGAAAGCCTTACCTGAGAAGTATGCGCCGATATCGGCCAGCCAGACCAACAGCAGCAGCGACAACACGAAAGGCACGCCCTTCATGCGCGCGGCGACGAGAGCATGCCAGCACGCGACGAATACCACAATGCCGGCAAGAAACAGAAACCCGCGCCACGCGCCTTGCGCGAGGGTCGGCTTGCGCAAAAGCACATATGGCCCCGCGATCACCCAGAAAATAGCGGCCGCCTGAAACAGCGGCCGGGGCTCCTCGATACCGGTACCGAGACGGGTGCTCGCGACCAGCGCCACGGCGGCCACCAGCGCGTAAATGACCGGGCCGGCACCGCCGAGCTTCAGCAGGCGCGCCCATTCCCACGCCGCGAATACGACGACGAAGGCGATCAGCGCGCCAAACGCGCCAACCGGCGCGAACAACGTGACCGGCAAGAAAATCGCCAGCAGGATGATCGCCGTGATGACACGGGTTTTTAGCATGGAAGCGAATCGACGTTTTGCGATTGCGGCTCGAGTTGAGCACTGGTGCGGCCAAAGCGGCGCTCACGCTCCGCATAGGAAGCGATGGCGTGGCCGAGCGCGTCGGCGTCGAAATCCGGCCAGAAGGTGTCGGTGAAGTAGAACTCGGTGTAGGCAAGCTGCCACAGCAGGAAGTTGCTGACGCGGCGCTCGCCGCCGGTGCGGATGAAAAGATCCGGCTCCGGTGCATAGGCCATCGACAGGTGTTCGGCGAACGAATCCTCGTTCACTTCGACCGCTTTGCCCGCCAGCGCCGATTGCTCGGCAAGCTTGCGGGTGGCCTGCATGATGTCCCAACGGCCGCCGTAATTGGCGGCGATGGTGAGCGTCAGACGGGTATTGCGCGCGGTTTTGGTTTCCGCGCGCTTGATCAGGTCGCGAATGCGCGTATCGAATCGGGACAGATCGCCAACCACGCGCAGACGAATGCCATTCGCGTGCAGCTTGCCGATCTCGCGCTCCAGTGCGGTGACGAACAGGCGCATCAGGAACGACACCTCGTCGTTCGGGCGGCGCCAGTTTTCCGAACTGAAAGCAAACAGCGTCAGGTATTCGACGCCCTGCCGGGCGCAGGCCTCGACGGCCGCACGCACCGCGTCGACGCCGCGCGTATGGCCGGCCACGCGCGGCAGACGGCGCTGGGTCGCCCAACGGCCATTGCCGTCCATGATGATCGCGATATGTCGCGGCACCGCGGCGACATCAGGCACGCGCACGGTTGAGCTGGTATAGGTCATGGCCGTCGGGACAGTGACTGCAAAAAAAAGAAGTGGAAACCCTGAAGATGCTGAGCCAACCGGCCTCAGACCGTCATGATCTCGGCTTCTTTGGTCACGACGAGTTTGTCGATTTCCGTGACGAACTTGTCCGTCAGCTTCTGAACGTCGTCACCTGCGCGGCGCTCGTCGTCTTCCGAAATTTCCTTGTCCTTCACGAGCTTTTTCAGTTGCTCGTTTGCATCACGGCGCAGGTTACGAATCGCGACCTTGGCCGTTTCCGCTTCGCTCTTGACCACTTTGGTCAATTCGCGACGGCGTTCTTCGGTCAGCGCGGGCATCGGTACGCGAATCACGTCGCCCTGGGTCGCCGGGTTCAGACCGAGGTCCGACTCGCGGATCGCCTTCTCGACGACCTGGACCATCTTCTTTTCCCACGGCTGCACGCCGATCGTGCGAGCGTCGATCAACGTCAGGTTCGCAACCTGCGAAATCGGCACCGGCGAACCGTAGTAATCACACTGGATGTGATCGAGCAGGCCCGTATGCGCACGGCCCGTGCGGATCTTCGACAGGTCGTTCTTGAACGCGTCGATGGAACGCTGCATTTTTTGCTCAGCGCCCTTTCTGATATCAGCCACAGACATTTTTAAACCTCCGAACCTTCAAAACGGTGCGAGCCGGCCAGCGCGCGCATGATGCGGCGGCCTGGGCTCGCGTTAAAGCCCACGTTATGTGAACGAGAGTTTACACGTGGACGAGGGTGCCCTCGTCCTCGCCGAGTACGATGCGCTTGAGCGCGCCGGGTTTGACGATCGAAAATACCCGGATCGGCAGCTTCTGGTCGCGGCACAGCGCGAACGCCGTGGCGTCCATCACCTGCAGGTTGCGGCCGATTGCCTCGTCGAAGCTGATCGTGGCGTAACGGGTCGCACTCGGGTCTTTCTTCGGATCGGCCGAATAGACGCCGTCCACCTTGGTGGCCTTCAGCACGACTTCCGCGCCGACTTCCGAACCGCGCAGCGCAGCGGCCGTATCCGTCGTGAAGAACGGATTGCCGGTGCCGGCCGCGAAAATCACGACTTTGCCTTCTTCGAGCTGGCGAATCGCACGGGGCCGGATGTACGGCTCGACCACCTGGTCCATGCGCAGCGCGGACTGCACGCGCGCTTCGATACCGGCGTGGCGCATCGCGTCCTGCAGGGCCAGCGCATTCATCATGGTGGCCAGCATGCCCATGTAGTCAGCAGTGGCGCGATCCATACCGGCCGCGCCGCCCGCGACGCCGCGGAAAATATTGCCGCCGCCGATCACCACGGCCAGCTGCGTTCCGAGACGGACCACTTCGGCCACGTCCGCCACCATTCGTTCGATGGTCGCGCGATTGATGCCGAAGGCATCGTCGCCCATCAGAGCTTCACCGGAGAGTTTGAGCAGGACGCGTTTATAGGCTGTGGGCATAGGGGTATCCAGATCGCGCAGAACAGGGCAACAACAAGGGACTAATGTAGGGGTGAAATACTGATTCGGGCAAGCGCCGCCAAATTGACGAACCCTGGGGTTCGCCAGCGGCGTGCGTCGCGAGGGTCACCCGCGCGCAGCCTTGCGGCGCCGCCGACCGCGGCAAAGTCTTGCTCCGCCGCGGGTCCAACGGTACTAACTGAAGCTTAAGCGATACTTATTGTTGCTTTGCAGCAGCGACTTGAGCCGCCACTTCGGCTGCGAAGTCGTCCTGCTTCTTCTCAATGCCTTCGCCGACCACGAACAGCGCGAACTTCTGCACGCTCGCGTTGCCTGCCTTCAGCATCTGCTCGATCGTCTGCTTGTCGTTCTTAACGAACGTCTGGTTCAGCAGCGAGACTTCCTTCAGGTACTTCTGCACGCTGCCGTCGACCATCTTGGCGACGATTTCAGCCGGCTTGCCCGATTCAGCAGCCTTCTGCTCAGCAATGCTGCGCTCCTTGGCGATCAGATCCGCCGGCACGTCGTCCGACGACAGCGAGACCGGCTTCATTGCGGCAATGTGCATGGCCACGTCCTTGCCGACCTGCTCGTCCGCGCCGGTGTACTCGACCAGCACGCCGATGCGGGTGCCGTGCAGGTACGCTGCCAGCTTGTTCGACGTTTCGAAACGCACAAAACGGCGGATCGACAGGTTTTCGCCGATCTTGCCGACCAGCGCGAGACGCACGGCGTCGACCGTCGAGCCGTCCAGCGGCAATGCCGACAGCGCAGCGACGTCAGCCGGGTTTTGCGTAGCGACCAGCTCGGCGATCGTCTTCGAGAAAGCCAGGAAGTCGTCGTTCTTCGAAACGAAGTCGGTTTCGCAGTTCAGTTCGACCAGCGAACCCGCGTTGCCGCCGATGAACGATGCGACCACGCCTTCAGCCGTCACGCGCGACGCTGCCTTGCTGGCCTTGTTGCCCAGCTTCACGCGCAGCAGCTCTTCAGCGCGCGCCATGTCGCCTTCGGCTTCCGTCAGCGCTTTCTTGCATTCCATCATCGGCGCGTCGGTCTTTGCGCGCAGTTCTGCAACCATGCTTGCGGTAATTGCCGCCATCATTTGCTCCTTGAGTTCCGTCTGTCACACGCCGCCCGGACTTCGATACCGGCGGCAAGAATTCGTTTCAACGTTGCACGTATTTTTTACGGACTACGTTTGGGCACTACTCACAGCACACCACTACTTTGTCGCGGCTTAAAAAAAGGGGGCCTGTAGAAAGCCCCCTTTTTTGCCGGACACGGGGTAGCTTTACGCTTCCCCGTTGACCTCGACGAACTCGTCGCCGTCACCGCCACGGGCAGCCTGCACCACTTCGTTGACCGCGTTAGCACGGCCTTCCAGGATCGCGTCAGCCACGCCAGCCGTGTACAGAGCGACAGCCTTCGAAGCGTCGTCGTTACCCGGGATCACGTAGTCGATGCCTTCCGGCGAGTGGTTCGTGTCGACCACGGCGATGACCGGAATGCCGAGCTTGTTAGCTTCGGTCACGGCAATCTTGTGGTAGCCGACGTCGACCACGAAGATCGCGTCCGGAATGCCGCCCATGTCCTTCACGCCGCCGATCGACTTTTGCAGCTTGGCCATTTCCCGTTCGAACAGGAGCGCTTCTTTCTTGCTCATGCGTTCGGTTTCGCCTGCTTCCAGCGCTGCTTCCATGTCCTTCAGGCGCTTGATCGAGACCTTCAGCGTCTTGAAGTTGGTCAGCATGCCGCCGAGCCAGCGTGCGTTGACGAACGGCATGCCAGCGCGTTGTGCTTCTTCAGCGATCGTGTCGCGCGATTGACGCTTCGTGCCGACGAACAGGATCGTGCCGCGATTCGCTGCCAGTTGACGCGCGTACTTCAGCGCGTCGTTGTACATCGGCAGCGTCTTTTCGAGGTTGATAATGTGAATCTTGTTGCGATGACCGAAAATGAAGGGGGCCATCTTCGGGTTCCAGAAGCGCGTTTGGTGACCGAAGTGGACACCGGCTTCCAGCATTTGACGCATGGTAACTGCCATGAAAATCTCCGCGAGGGTTGGGTCTTAAGCCGGCTGCCGTATCGGCCGCGCCGCCATTGTGCTCATGCACTTTCTGGCTGAACGCAGCGGACACCCTGGGTGCGCCGGCTTGCGAGTCTGCTGCCTTGGTACTGCCCTATCCCGTAGCGCAGGCAACTATCGCCACGGGAAGCCATTTCCGCCTACTTGCGTTTCGCCCACTGCCTATTAGAACAGCGATACATCAACGAAATAAGACAGAGATCGACTTAGCCAAACATTATAGCACGCGACTATCGACCGACTCAACCCGCGCGGTAGCTCCTGTTTGCCGCGGGCGGTTGCACCCGGGCGCTCACGGCCGCCCCGGAAAGCCATTCGCAATCAGCCGCGAACACGGCAGCAAAGGCACCGCCCTGCTCGCAAAACCCTGCGGCAGGTGGAATATGGTGCGATAATCTTGCAATAAATTGCATTTCAGGCCCGACTCATGGCTATTACGCTGAAAAACGAACACGATATCGCGCAGATGCGCGTCGCCTGCAAACTCGCTAGCGAAGTGCTCGACTACATTACGCCGTTCGTTACAGCCGGCATCACGACCGGCGAACTCGACCGGTTGTGTCACGAATACATGCTCCAGGTTCAGGGCACGGTCCCGGCGCCGCTGAATTATCAGCCGCCCGGCTATCCGCCCTACCCGAAAGCCACCTGTATTTCGGTCAACGACGTGATCTGCCACGGCATTCCGGGCGACAAGACGCTCAAGAACGGCGACGCGCTGAATATCGACGTCACGGTGATCAAGGAAGGCTATTTCGGCGACACCAGCCGGATGTTCATCGTCGGCGAAGGCTCGATCATGGCCAAACGCCTTGTGCAGACCACCTTCGAATGCATGTGGCTCGGCATCGACCAGGTGCGCCCTGGCGCCCATCTCGGCGATATCGGCTACGCCATCCAGAAGCACGCCGAAGCGCAAGGCTACAGCGTGGTGCGCGAATATTGCGGCCACGGCATCGGCACGGTGTTTCACGAAGACCCGCAGATCCTGCACTACGGCCGTCCCGGCACCGGGCTGGAGCTGCAAGCCGGCATGATCTTCACGATCGAACCGATGATCAACGCCGGCCGGCGCGACATCCGCACCATGCCGGACCAGTGGACCGTCAAAACCAAGGACCGCAGCCTGTCGGCACAGTGGGAACACACCGTGCTCGTCACCGAAACCGGCTACGACGTGCTGACTGTCTCGGCCGGCACGCCCGCGCGTCCGCCGGTTGTCGCAGCCACGGCCTGACCGACTTCCGACCTCACCCGCCCATCTGCCAATGAGTAGTGTTCCAGCCGTCACCCAGTCCCACGCCACGTCGCTCAAGGCAGACTATAAAGTGGCCAAAGCCCAGTTGCTGGAACGCTTCAAGACCGCCTCCAACGTCGACTCGCTGATGGCCGCGCTCTCGCGCGCCACCGACGAATCGCTACGCGCCGCCTGGAACACCTGCGAACTGCCGCCCGAACTGGCGCTGCTGGCCGTGGGCGGTTACGGGCGCGGTGAACTCGCGCCCCACTCCGACATCGACATCCTGGTCCTGCTGCCCGACGCGCCGATCGAGCATCTCGCGGCGCGCATCGAGCGCTTTATCAGTCTCGCGTGGGATTTGGGGCTCGAACTCGGCAGCAGCGTGCGCAGCGTGGCGCAATGTATCGAAGAAGCGGCCAACGACGTCACCGTGCGCACCTCGCTGCTAGAAGCGCGGCGCATTACGGGCAGCGCCACGCTCTTCGACGACTTTGCGAAGCGCTACCGCGAAGCGCTCGACCCGCGCGCGTTTTTCCAGGCCAAAGTGCTGGAAATGCGGCAGCGGCACGCCAAGTTTCAGGACACGCCGTATTCACTCGAACCGAACATCAAGGAAAGTCCGGGCGGCCTGCGCGACCTGCAACTGATCCTGTGGATCACGCAGGCGGCCGGTTTCGGCAGCAGCTGGCGCGAGCTCGAAGCGCGCGGCCTGATCACCGAGCGTGAAGCGCGCGAACTGCGCCGCAACGAAGGCTTCCTGAAGACACTGCGGGCTCGCTTGCATGTGATCGCCGGGCGCCGCCAGGACATTCTGGTGTTCGATCTGCAAACGCCGGTCGCGGAAAGCTTCGGCTACAAGCCGACGGCCACCAAGCGCGCCAGCGAACAGCTGATGCGCCGCTATTACTGGGCCGCCAAGGCAGTCACGCAGCTCGCCACCATCCTGATCCAGAACATCGAAGCGCAGTTGTTCCCCAGCACAAGCGGCATCACGCGCGTGCTGTCGGATCGTTTCGTCGAGAAGCAAGGCATGCTGGAAATCGCCAGCGACGACGTATTCCAGCGCGAGCCGAACGCGATCCTCGAAGCTTTCCTGCTCTACGAACAGACGCCGGGCGTGAAGGGTTTGTCGGCGCGCACGCTGCGCGCGATCTACAACGCGCGCGACGTGATGGACCAGCATTGGCGGCGCGATCCGGAAAACCGCCGCCTGTTCATGGACATCCTGAAGCAGCCGGCCGGCATCACGCATGCGCTGCGCCTCATGAACCAGACCAGCGTGCTCGGACGCTATCTGCTGAACTTCCGGCGCATTGTCGGGCAGATGCAGCACGACCTGTATCACGTATACACGGTCGATCAGCACATCCTGATGGTGCTGCGCAATCTGCGCCGCTTCGCGGTAGCCGAGCATGCGCACGAGTATCCGTTCTGCAGCCAGTTGATCGCCAATTTCGACCGGCCGTGGGTGTTGTACGTGGCGGCGCTGTTTCACGACATCGCCAAGGGCCGGGGCGGCGACCATTCCACACTCGGCATGGCCGACGCGCGGCGCTTCTGCCGTAGCCACGGCATCGAGGGCGAGGACGGCGAACTGGTCGTCTGGCTGGTGCAGCAGCATCTGACCATGAGCCAGGTCGCCCAAAAGCAGGACACGAGCGACCCCGAAGTCATCAAGCGCTTTGCCGAACTGGTCGGCAACGAGCGCCGGCTGACCGCGCTCTACCTGCTGACCGTAGCCGACATTCGCGGCACCAGCCCGAAAGTCTGGAACACGTGGAAGGGCAAGCTGCTCGAGGACCTTTACCGCGCGACCCTCGCGGTGCTCGGCGGCGCGCGGCCTGATGCGCACTCCGAGCTGAAGTCGCGTCAGGAAGAAGCATTGGCCCTGCTGCGCCTCGAAACCGTGCCGGAAGGCGCCCAGAAAGCGCTGTGGGACAAGCTGGACATCGGCTACTTCCTGCGCCACGATGCGGCGGACATTGCCTGGCAGACCCGCGTGCTGTACCGGCACGTGGAAACCGCGACACCGATCGTGCGGGCACGTCCGTCGCCGATCGGCGAGGCGCTTCAGGTGCTGGTCTATGTGAAAGACCAGCCCGATCTGTTCGCCGGCATTTGTGCGTATTTCGACCGCAATGGCTTGTCGGTGCTCGATGCGCGGGTCAGCACGACCCGTCACGGGTACGCGCTCGATAATTTCCTCGTCGCGCATACCGAAGAAGACGTGCATTATCGCGATATTGCCAATCTGGTCGAACAGGAACTGACCGCACGCCTCACCGGCGACGGCACCCTGCTACCGGGACCGTCGAAAGGCCGTTTGTCGCGGCTGTCGCGGACCTTCCCTGTTACGCCGCGCGTCGATCTTCGGGCCGACGAGCGCGGCCAATATTACATCCTGTCCGTGTCAGCGAACGACCGGCCAGGCCTTCTTTATTCAATCGCGCGCGTGCTGGCCGAGCACCGGGTCGGCGTTGCGTCGGCGCGGATCAATACGCTCGGCGAACGTGTCGAAGACGTGTTCCTGCTGGATGGACACGGTCTGTCGGACAACCGCCTGCAAATTCAGGTCGAGACCGAACTGCTGCGCGCGATTGCAGTGTGAGATTTCATGCGAGTCAAATTAACAGCCAAGCACCCGCGGCCGGCTTCGTCCGAACGCGCCCCTGTCCGTACCGGAAGCACGTCGGCGCGTAAGCCGACGCGTCCGAGCGGACCACGGCCGTCTACACCGACGGCCGGGTTCAACGGAGCACGCGGTGAAGGCGCCGGCGCGGCAGGCGGCAAGCGGCCCGCCAGCGGTGGCAAGCCGGCAGGCGCTGGCGCGCGTGCGCCACGGGCTGAAGGATCGTTTTCCCGCGAGCGGGATGCGGGTGGCGCCGGCGCTGCACGCCGGGCACCGGCGGATCGGCCGCCGCGACGCGAAGGGACCGGCGGTGCGCCGCGCCGCTTCGAGGGCAGCGGTGATCGCGCGCCGCGCCGGGACGATGGCGAACGTGCGCCGCGTCGCTTTGAAGGCGGTGGCGAGCGTAGCGAACGTGCTCCGCATCGCGCTGATGGTGAACGCAGCCAAGGTGCGCCGCGCCGATTCGAAGGCGGCAGTGAGCGTGCTCCGCGCCGGGACGACGGTGCTCGTGCGCCCCGTAAGTTCGAAGATGGCGGCGAGCGTAGCGAACGTGCTCCGCGTCGCGCTGATGGTGAACGCAGCCAAGGCGCACCGCGCCGGTTTGAAGGCGGTGGCGACCGTGGTCCCCGTCGGGACGACAGTGAACGTGCGCCACGTCGGTTCGAAGGTGGCGCCGATCGCAGCGAACGTGCCCCGCGTCGCGCTGAGGGTGAACGCGGCCAAGGCGCCCCGCGTCGATTTGAAGGCGGTGCAGACCGCAGTGAACGCAGCACGGGCGCACCCCGGCGGTTCGAAGGAAGCTCGGATCGGAGCGAACGCGCACCCCGCAGTTTCGAAGGTAGCCGCGCCCCGCGCCGTGACGACGGCGAGCGCCGCTCGTTCAGTGGCCCGCGTCCGGGCGCAGGCCGGTCCTCAGAAGGCGGCCCACGTGGCGAGCGTCCGGCGCGCGACGCCTCGGATCGCCCCCGTTTCGGCAGCGACCGTGGCGCCCCGCAGGAACGCCGTGGCAGCGAACGCGGGCCGCGCAGCGATAGCGCACCGCGCCGTTTTGAAGGCGAGCGGGGTTCGTCAGGGCGTGGCGAGCGCACTTTCGCGAAGCCCGTCAAAAGCGGCTACGGTGACCGCACGGACCGCCCGGCGCGCGCGCCGCGCGACGACCGCGGCGAACGCGCACCGGCCCGGCGGGAATTCGGCGATCGTCCTGCTCGTGCCGGCGACCGCAGCGAACGTAGCGACCGGGGCGAACGTCCGGCTCGCAACTTCGACAAGGCACTGCCGGCCGCCGGCCGCCGCTTTGGCGACGACAGCCGCCCCGCGCGCGCCGACAAGCCGCGCGGCCCGGCGCCTGCCGCCAGAGCCGAACGCGACAGCGACGACGCCCCGCGCATCCCGCGTCGCGATTATGAAGACGCCCCCGGCACCCTGCGCCTGTCCAAGCTGATGTCGGAACTCGGTCTGTGCTCGCGCCGCGAAGCCGACGAGTGGATCGAAAAAGGCTGGGTGCTGGTCGACGGCGAGCGGGTCGATACGCTCGGCACCAAGGTTCGTCCGGACCAGCGCATCGAGATCGATCCTGCCGCTGAAGCAGCGCAAGCAAGCCAGGTAACGGTGCTGATCCACAAGACCGTGGGCTTCGTCTCCGGTCAGGCGGAAGACGGCTATCAGCCGGCGATCACCCTGGTGACGCCGGAAAACCGCTGGGAAGGCGACCGCTCCGACATCCGCTTCTCGGTCGCGCATCTGCGCCAACTCGCGCCGGCCGGACGTCTGGACATCGATTCGACGGGCCTGCTGGTGCTGACGCAGGACGGCCGCATCGCCAAGCAACTGATCGGCGGCCATTCGGAAATCGACAAGGAATATCTGGTGCGCGTGTCGTTCGGCGAGCACACCACCGACGTCGAAAGCCATTTCCCACCGGAAAGCCTCGCGCTATTGCGTCACGGCCTCTCGCTCGACGACGTGCCGCTGAAGCCCGCACAGGTCAGTTGGCAAAACGGCGAGCAACTGCGTTTCGTGTTGCGCGAAGGCAAGAAGCGCCAGATCCGCCGGATGTGCGAACTGGTCGGCCTCGAAGTGATCGGCCTGAAGCGCGTGCGGATGGGCCGGGTGATGCTGGGCGCACTCCCGCCGGGCCAATGGCGCTATCTGTCGGCGGACGAGTCGTTCTGATGCCGGAAGCTTGACGCTCAAAACAGCAAAAGGACCACGGCGCCCGCGCCGTGCCGTGCCGTTTGCCCAACAAAAAACCCACGCCGCGGCGTGGGTTTTTTGTTTCCAGCAAGACCCGCAGCAAGCAGTCATTGCGGGCGGGTTGCGAGTCATGACACAGCGTCAGTCGTCGCTATTCGGGTCCATGTCCGGAAACAGGACTTCAGTGAAACCGAACTTCGCGAAATCGTTGATCCGCATCGGGTACAGCTTGCCGATCAAGTGGTCGCATTCATGTTGCACGACGCGCGCATGAAAACCTTCGGCGACGCGATCGATCGGTTTGCCGTACTGGTCGAAGCCGTGGTACTTGATCATCGAAAACCGGCTCACCGCGCCCCGCAAACCCGGTACGGACAGACAGCCCTCCCAGCCCTCTTCCATGTCGAGCGAAACCGGCGTAATGGTCGGGTTGATCAGCACCGTCTCAGGCACCGGCGGCGCATCCGGATAGCGTTCGTTATGCCCGAAGCCGAAGATCACCACCTGCAGATTCACGCCGATCTGCGGCGCGGCGAGCCCCGCGCCGTTCGCGTCGTGCATGGTCTCGAACATGTCCTTGATGAGCTCATGCAACTCGGGGGTGTCGAAGTGATCGACCGGATCGGCAATTTGCAAAAGGCGCGGATCGCCCATCTTGAGAATTTCGCGGATCATAACTGCCCCTCCAGGAGCTTGCGCATACCATCTTCGTCGAGTACCGGGATACCGAGTTCCTCGGCTTTCGCCAATTTGCTGCCCGCTTCGGCCCCCGCCACCACGTAGTCCGTTTTCTTCGACACCGAGCCGGCCACTTTCGCGCCGGCCGCTTCGAGCATTTCTTTCGCCTCTTCGCGAGCGAGCGTGGGCAAGGTACCGGTCAATACAACCGTCTTGCCGGCCAGCACGCCTTGCGGCGCCTTGGGTGCGGGCGGTCCTTCCGGCCATGTGACCTTGCCCGGCGCGCGGAGTTGCTCGATCACCGTGCGGTTGTGTTCTTCGGCAAAGAACCGATGAATCGACTCGGCCACCACAGGGCCCACGTCGTTCACCTCGAGCAATTCTTCGACCGAGGCATCCATGATCGGCGTCAGCGAACCGAAATGTTTGGCCAGATCTTTCGCCGTCGATTCGCCCACATGGCGGATACCGAGTGCGTAAATAAAGCGCGCCAGCGTGGTGTGCTTGGCTTTCTCAAGCGAGTCGAGCAGATTCTGCGCGGACTTTTCGGCGAAGCGGTCAAGCTCGGCAAGCGTCGCAAAGCCAAGGTTGAACAGATCGGCCGGCGTCCGCACCAGATTCTGCTCGACGAGTTGATCGATGATCTTTTCACCGAGCCCGTCGATATCCAGCGCGCGCCGCTGCGCAAAATGCCACAAGGCCTGTTTGCGCTGCGCCGGACAGAACAAGCCGCCCGTGCAGCGCGCAATCGTCTCGTCCGGCAGCCGTTCGATGCTCGAACCGCACACCGGGCAATGGGTGGGCATGACAAACTCGCGGGCGTCGTCCGGGCGGCGGTCGAGCAGCGCACCCACCACCTCGGGAATCACGTCGCCGGCCCGCCGCACGATGACCGTGTCGCCGATGCGAATATCCTTGCGGCGCACTTCATCTTCATTGTGCAAGGTGGCGTTCGTTACCGTCGCGCCGCCGACAAACACCGGTTCCAGCCGCGCAACCGGCGTAATCGCGCCGGTACGGCCGACCTGCACGTCGATCGCGAGGAGTGTGGTCAGCGCTTCCTGGGCAGGAAATTTGTGAGCCAAGGCGAAACGGGGCGCCCGCGACACGAAGCCGAGCACGTCCTGTTCATCGCGCCGGTTGACCTTGTACACGACACCGTCGATATCGTAAGGCAGCGCGTCGCGCTTCTCGCCCACCGAGTGGAAGAACTTCAGCAAACCTGCGGCGCCTTGCACCACCGCCCGCTCGCCATTCACCGGCAAGCCAAGTTCCTTGTACCAATCGAGCAGTTCGCTATGGGTGGCCGGCATCTCGAATCCTTCGAGCACACCGATTCCATAAGCAAAAAACGACAGCGGCCGCTGCGCGGTGATCTTCGAATCGAGCTGCCGCAAGCTGCCGGCGGCAGCGTTACGCGGATTGGCGAACTCCTTTTGCTGCGCAGCCCGCTGGCGCTCGTTCAGACGTTCGAAATCGCGCTTGAACATGAGTACTTCGCCACGCACGTCGAGCACGTGCGGGATGCGCTTGCCTTTGAGCTTGAGCGGAATGGAGCGGATCGTGCGGATGTTCTGGGTAACGTTCTCGCCGGTCGTGCCGTCGCCGCGTGTGGACGCCTGAACGAACACGCCGTCGACGTAACGCAGCGACACGGCCAGGCCGTCGAACTTCAACTCTGCCGCGTATTCCACCGGCACCGGCGGTTCGCTCGCATTCTTGCCGAGCGCGTCGCCGACGCGCTTGTCGAAAGCGATGATGTCTTCGTCTGCGAAACCGTTGTTGAGCGAAAGCATGGGTTGATCGTGCACAACCGGCTCGAAGCCGCTTGACGCCTCGCCACCCACGCGCTGGGTGGGCGAATCCGGCACGATCAGGTCCGGATGCTCGGCCTCGATCTGCTCCAGTTCCTTGAAAAGCTTGTCGTATTCCGCGTCCGGCAGGTCCGGCTGGTCGAGCACGTAGTACGCGTAATTGGCGCGTTCAAGTTCCGCGCGCAGCCACGCGGCCCGCTCCGCGGGAGCGCTGGTTGCAGGGTTTGAGGCGGGGGTTCGGACCATGCTGTCGGAAGCTTCTTCAAAGGAATTCAGACATTGGATTATCGCAGGAAGCGTGCCCCTTTACATCGGCCGAATGGCCAGTTTTGGACTAGCCCTAAACGCCAACGGCCGCACATCGTGCGGCCGTTGAATACTGCATGTAAAACTGGCTTGCTGCGAGACGCGTTACTGGCTGAATAAACGCCGGGTGGCCGGCGAACCTGCCGGGATACCCGCCTGTTCAAGCTTCGCGTAGAGCGTCATCAACTGCTTTTCGATCGCCAGCAACGCGGTTTCCGGCAGCGGACGGCGCCCGTCGTCGACCACCCGGCCACCGATTCGCTCAGCCAACGATTTCGCATAGTCGCACATCAGGCGGAACGGCAGAATGTCTTCGTCCGCAACCGGCACGTCGAGCACCAGCGTGATCATCTGGCCGCCCTTATAGGTCAGGTCGTCGCGCAGGAAATTGGTGTCGCCGAATTGCAGCATGAACACCGGGCTCTGCTTCGCGTCGAGCTTGACGAAGCGCGTGCCGTCACGCGAGAGCAGCAAACCATCTTGCGACGCGACCGCCTGCACATAGTTGGCTGACCACGGCGCGCCGTCGGAGAGTACGTTGATCGACAGTTGTGCATCGCACTGCGCGGCGAAACCGTCGAGCTCACGCGCCATGGCAACTGTTTCGAGCATGTCGGGAAATTCCGGCGCCGCATCCAGCGCGTCGGCAAACTGCTGCACGCCGGTCACGAACTCAGAGAATTCCAGTTCGTTGAGCGCGCCACTCCGATTGGCCAGTTGCGCGGCCGCGCGCAGTTCCTCGTAGCGTGCACCGTTTTGCAGCAATTCCCATGTGCCGCCTTCGAGCTTGCCTTCGATATGCACAGGCTTGCTGCCGGCGCGGCGTAGACGTTGCGCGAGCGGAATCACCTTGTCGCCCGCCACCGGGCCGTTCAGACGAATCGGCACGATGCAGTCGATACGGCGATCAACGATAGCCGGCGGCGCCGACGAAATGGTCGTGGCAGCGGGCAGGATCGGCTCGACCGGCTCGTCGGCATTCGCCGCGTGGCCACTTTCGGCTTGCGCAATGCCTTCCGCTTCCGGAAAGCCGTTCGGCGTGGTTGTCTCCGCCTGAATATCGGCCGGCGTATCGAGCGGCGCGGCCGTAGCGCCAAACGTCGGCTCGACGCGCGCCGCCGCGGTGTCCGCCACCGGGTCCGCGCCCACTACCGGCTCGCGCCGCGTGGTCGGCCGGGCCGGTTCGATAAACGGACTCTGCTCTTCCTGATCGTCTCGCGCGAAACTTTCGGCGGTATCGGCCGGCATCGGACGCGGCATCTTGCGACGCACCTTCGCGCCTTGCCATGCGTTGTACACGACCACGCCCCCGACCACCACGGCACCCGCGCCGATCAAACCGAGTGTCAACTCGTCCATGCATGCTCCATCAGCAATTCTTCTGTCTGCGCGGCTATGCGCCCGCTCCACGTGTCGCGCGGCCACCGGCCGCTGCGCTGAACGCGGGCACCCGCGATGATCAACCTAACCGAAAACTCAAACGATATTCTGGGCGAAACCAGCCGCCGTTTCCATGTCGACCGCAACGATGCGCGATACACCCTGCTCCTGCATGGTCACGCCGATCAGTTGCTGCGCCATTTCCATCGCGATCTTGTTGTGCGAAATGAACAGGAACTGCGTCTTGTCCGACATCGCGCGCACGAGGTTCGCGAAACGTTCCGTGTTGGCGTCGTCGAGCGGCGCGTCCACTTCGTCGAGCAGACAGAACGGCGCGGGATTCAACTGGAACATCGCGAACACCAGCGCGGTGGCGGTCAAGGCCTTTTCGCCGCCCGACAGCAGGTGAATCGTCGAATTCTTCTTGCCCGGCGGTTGCGCCATTACCTGCACGCCGGCGTCGAGAATCTCGTCGCCAGTCATGATCAGCCTCGCCTGGCCACCGCCAAAGAGACGCGGGAACAGTTCGCCGAAATGACGGTTCACTTCGTCGAAGGTGCCTTGCAGCAGCGTGCGCGTTTCGCCGTCGATCTTGCGGATCGCGTCTTCAAGCGTTTCGATTGCGTTGTTCAGGTCGGCCGACTGCGAATCGAGGAACGTCTTGCGCTCGGTCGCGGCCTTCAGCTCATCAAGCGCGGCCATGTTGACCGGCCCAAGCGCCGTGATCGCGTTGTTGATGCGCGTGACTTCGCCTTGCAGGTAGGACGGCTTCATGTCCGGCGTGAGCTTGGCCTGCAACTCGGCTTCGTCGACGCCGGCCGCGGCCAGTTGCTCGATGAACTGCTCGCCGTTCAGGCGCGCGGCCTGTTCCTTCAACTGCAATTCGTTGATGCGGTCGCGCAGCGGTTGCAGCGCGCGCTCGGCGGTGAGCCGCGTTTCGTCGGCGGCACGCAGCTTGGCCGTCAGATCGTCCAGTTCGAGACGCGCGGCATGCAGCGCCTCTTCCTTGACCGCGCGGATGTCGAGCGCGTCCTGCAAGCCGGTATGCGCGGTTTGCTCGTTGATCGTTTCCAGCTCGGCGCGCGCATCTTCCAGCGACGCGGCGACGCGTTCGCTCTGCTCGTGCGAGACCTGGATGCTGCGTTTCAATTCGTCGATGCGGTTCGCCATGTTGCGCGCGGCGAAACGCGCGTCGGTAGCGGCCCGATCGAGGTCGCGCGCCTGGGCACGCGCGGCGGTCAGCGTTTCGTCGAGTGCTTCGAAAGCCAGTTGATGGTCTTCGAAACGTGCCTGCAATTCGGCGAGTTCGGCGTCGTGACGCTCGAAGTTCGCTTCCGATTCGCCACGCAGCGCACGCTGCTCTTCGATCTGCGCGGTGATTTCTTCGAGTTCTTCGCGAATTTGCGTGCTGCGTTGCGTGTAGCGCTCATGCGCTTGCGCGAGCTTGAGCACGTCCATCTGCAACGCATGCACGCGCTGCGTCGCGCGCTCCGACTGCTGACGCACGTCGCTCAGCGCCTGCGCGGCTTGCGTGTGCGCAGCTTCAGCGCGGATCGCGGCAGCCTTCGCCTCATCGGCGAGCAAGGCTTGCGCGCGGACCTGGCGCGCCAGGTTTTCGATTTCCTGCTGACGGGCCAGCATGCCGGCCTGCTCGGAATCGGCGGCATATAACTGGACGCCGACCCGCGTCACCACGTGGCCGGCCTTCACGACGAACGAACCGCCTTCCGGCAATTGCGCGCGCATGGCGAGCGCCTGTTGCAGATCGTCGGCGACGAAAGCGAGGCCGAGCCAGTCGTTCAGCACCGCGCGAATGCCTGCATCGTCGATACGAACCAGCGACAGCAGCGGCCGCAAACCCGGCGGCGTAGCAACCGGCTGACCGGCTGCGGGCGGCGCGTAGAACGCGAGCTTGGCCGGCGGCGCGTCGGTGGCGAACGCCTTGACCCAATCGAGGTTCGACACTTCCAGCGCGGCGAGCCGCTCGCGCAGCACGGCTTCAAGCGCGGCTTCCCAGCCCGCCTCGACGTGCAGCTTCTTCCACAGACGCGGCAGGCCGCTCAGCTCGTGCTTTTCAAGCCACGGCTGGATCTTGCCTTCGGTCTGGACGTTTTCCTGCAGTTGCTTGAGCGCGGCAAGGCGTGCGTCGAGCTGATGAATCTGGGCGCTTTCCGACTGCACGCGCTCCTGGGCGGCGCGCCGTTCGCCGTCGAGGCGCGGCAGCGTTTCCTGCGCGTCGGCGAGGCGGGTCTGCGCGTCATGCAGGATTTCTTCGTGCTCGGCGAGTTGCATACGCAGATCTTCGAGCTGCGCTTCGTCGGGCGCGTCGAGGCCGCCCGCTTCCGACTTCAGCCGCTCGTGACGCTGCTGCAACTGCTGCAATTGCTGATCCGCATTGCGCTGATGCGCGGCTTCGAGCTTCAGCGCCTGTTCCGTCTGCGCGATACCGCCGCGCTCGGCGTTCAGTTCGGTCTGCGCGTCGCGCCAGCGCGCTTCGAGCGCCGGCATCGCATCGTGCTTGGCGGCGGCCTCGTCTTCGGCCAGCGCGGCCTTTTCTTCGGCGACAGCCAGTTGTTCTTCAGCGTCTTCGAGATCGTCCTGGGCCTTCTGGGCTTGCGACTGCCATTGCTCACGCTGCGCGGTCAACGCCGCGATTTGCGCCTGCACGCGGTTACGCGATTCGACGATGAACTTGATCTCGGCTTCGAGGCGGCTGACTTCGGCATTCGCCTCGTACAACGCCCCTTGCGCGCCCTGCATCGCGTCGCTGGCGGAGTAATGCGCGACACGCAGCGTTTCGAGTTGCGCTTCGACTTCGCGCAGCTTCGCGGTTTGCGCCTCGAGGTCGATCTGCGCCTGTTCGATCGCGCGTTGCTGGCGTTCCTGCTCACTGCCCGCTTCGTTCTTGCGCAACAGCCACAGCAGACGCTGCTTCTCTTCGCCGTCGGCCTGCAAGTCCTTGTATTTGGTCGCGACAATCGCCTGCGCTTCCAGCTTCTCGAGGTTCGCCCCCAGTTCGCGGACGATGTCTTCGACCCGCGTCAGATTCTCGCGCGTGTCGTGCAGGCGGTTCTCGGTTTCGCGGCGGCGTTCCTTGTACTTCGAGACGCCCGCGGCTTCTTCGAGGAACACGCGCAGCTCTTCCGGCTTCGCCTCGATCAGGCGAGCGATCATGCCCTGCCCGATGATCGCGTAGGCACGCGGCCCGAGACCCGTACCGAGGAAGATGTCCTGAATGTCGCGGCGGCGCGCCGGCAAGTTGTTGATGTAGTAGCTCGAAGTGCCGTCGCGCGTGAGCACGCGCTTCACGGCGATTTCGGCATACTGGCCCCACTGCCCGGCGGCACGGCCGTCGGCGTTGTCGAACACGAGTTCGACGCTGGCGCGGCTGCCGGGCTTGCGCGCGGTCGAGCCATTGAAGATCACGTCCTGCATCGACTCGCCGCGCAGCTCGGAAGCGCGCGATTCGCCGAGCACCCAGCGCACGGCGTCGATGATATTGGACTTGCCGCACCCATTCGGCCCGACCACGCCGACTAGCTGGCCCGGAACCTGGAAATGCGTGGGATCGACGAATGACTTGAAGCCAGCGAGTTTGATCGAGGTCAGACGCACGGCGATTTCGCTGTTTGAAAAGGGAAAATAAAAGGTGGCTCGTGAAGGCTGCGTCAGCCGTTCGCCGATGCTGCGAAACGGCTCGCGAAACTCCGCGATACGGGCACCAGACGCACGCGGTGAAGCGTGCGCCGGCTAATGAGGGGCAATCATACCATCGCGCGGGAGCGGTTCTTACCGTCCTTACGGTCTGCGCTGCCGTTGCTGTCGAGACCCGCGTCCTGATTGGCCGGATCGGGCGGCAATGCCTTGCTCCGGTGCACCCAACTCGAGAGCGCCGACGCCAGCACGATGCACACGCCACCGGCCCATTCGCGCGGACCCGGCGTCTCGCCGGCGAACAGCCACGCCGACAAGGCCGTCACCACGATCTCGAACAGCATGATGATCGAGGCCCGGTTGGCCGGCACCCGGGAAAGTCCGTATTGGACGAGCATATTGTTCGACGCGAGCAGGAAACCGAGGCCGAGCACTAACAGCGCGGCCGTGCCCAGATGTGCGCCGGTGGGTGGCGCGGGCATCGCCTCGAACAGCGACGCGCAGGCGCTGAAAAGCGCCGCGCCGCCGAAGATCGTCGCGGTGCGCATTTCCGGCTTCATCTCGGGCAGCACGCGGCTCGTCTTGAGAATCAGCACGTTGCTCATCGCGAAGCCCATACCGCCGGCCAAACCTGCCCATTCGGCGAGATTGCCGGGCACCGGAATGCCCAGTTGCGGCGACCACAGCATGGTCATCGCCCCGGCCAGCGACAGCGCGGCGAGGCCGGCGCCCGCCCAGGTCAGGCGTTCATGCAGGATGAAGTGGGCAAAGAGCGCGGTCCAGGCAGGGGTGAGATAGAACAGCAGCAGGACGCGCATGACCTCGCCGTGGATCGAGCCCCACACGAAGCCGAGATTGGTCACGCCCGCTGCCAGTGCGAGAGCCGGTAGCAGCCAGTGCCAACGCACGGTCCTGAGCGCGCGATAGCGGACCAGCAGAACGAACAGGCAACCGGCGCCGCTTGTGAGCGCGCTCGCCGCCGTGCCGGTTACGCCGAGCGCATTGAGCATGCGCAGCGGGTACCAGATCATCCCCCACACCGAGGCGCCGAGCATGATCGCGAGCGTGGGCCAGCCATTACGGAGCCAGTTGCTCATGGTGCGAGCCCCTCATGGCTGTTGGGGCTGTAGGGCTTGCTGCGTAAGCCGTACCGGGCCATTTTGCCGGTTTTGCGGAGTCTGCCGAAGGCGGCGGCGTTGCGCCCGCTTCGTCTGAGTGTCCCCATTGCTGCTACGACCATTGCTGCTCCTGCTTTCTTGTTTCGCGAACCGTCCGCGGTTCGCGTCGTTCCCGCTGCGTCGCATGCCTGCGCTGCCTGGCGGGTTCTGCCGCTTTTCAACATCCTGTACACCGGTTGCGCGACCTGCCTGCGCCGCGGCGCGCTGCAGCCCGCGAAGGGCGGCGCGCCACGCTATAATCCTCCACTCGCCGCCGCTGCCGCCCTTTTTCGCGTCACTCACGCAATTTGCGGTCAGCGCGCGTTGCCAGCCTCTCCCAGCATCCGTCTGCGACCATCCTCGATCAGGCTCGATCCGCCCAGTGAACCCGCTACTCGACTCCCTTCAGCCCTACCCGTTCGAAAAGCTGCGCGCGCTTTTCAGTGAAGTCACGCCGCCGGCCGGCCTCGCGCACATCAGCTTTGGCATCGGCGAACCGAAACATCCCACGCCCGCGCTGATTCGCGACGCGGTGATTGCCTCGCTCGGCGGTTTGTCGGCGTATCCGGCTACCATCGGTTCGCCGGCCCTGCGCGAGTCGATCGCCAAATGGGTGACGCAGCGCTACAACCTGCCGCCGGTCGATCCGGCCACCCAGGTGCTGCCGGTGTCTGGTTCGCGCGAGGCGCTGTTTGCGCTCGCACAAACGGTCATCGACCCGAGTCGCGGTGCCGACGGTGAGCCTGCGATCGTACTCTGTCCGAACCCGTTCTACCAAATCTATGAAGGCGCGGCGATTCTCGCCGGCGCGCAGCCGTACTTCGTGAATAGCGACCCGGCGCGCAACTTTGCCTGCGACTATGCGGCGGTGCCGGCCGACATCTGGGCGCGCACGCAGCTGCTGTACGTGTGCTCGCCGGGCAATCCCACGGGTGCCGTGCTCACGCTCGACGACTGGCGCGAACTGTTCGCGCTGTCGGACCGCTACGGCTTCGTGATCGCGTCCGACGAGTGCTACTCGGAAATCTACTTCGACGAAGCCAATCCGCCGCTCGGCGGCCTACAGGCGGCCCACCAGCTCGGCCGCGGCTTCGAGCGCCTCGTGATGCTCTCGAGCCTGTCCAAGCGCTCGAACGTACCGGGCATGCGCTCGGGCTTCGTGGCGGGCGACGCGGCGCTCCTGAAAGACTTCCTGCTATACCGGACATACCACGGCGCGGCCTTGTCGACCGTGTTCCAGAATGCCAGCATCGCGGCCTGGAATGACGAAACGCACGTGCGCGAGAACCGCGCGAAGTACCTGCAGAAGTTTTCCACCGTGACGCCGATGCTCGCCGAGGTGCTCGACGTACGTCTGCCGGACGCCGCGTTCTACCTGTGGGCGGACGTCTCGCGCACGGGCCTGTCGGACACCGGGTTCGCCCAGCGCCTCTACGCCGACTATAATGTGACGGTTCTGCCGGGCTCATTCCTCGCGCGCACCGCGCACGGGGTGAACCCCGGCCGCAATTTCGTGCGCCTCGCGCTCGTCGCCGATGTCGACGAATGCACGCAAGGCGCACAACGGATCGTCGATTTTTGCCGCGCGCTCGCGGGCTGAATTTTTCACTGGGTTTTTCATATTCGGCAACCCCGCGCACCGCACTCCCTTCTTCAGACTTCAACTCTTCAGAAAAGCACGCATATGTCGCAACAACTTCAGCAGATCATTGATACCGCCTGGGAAAACCGCGCCGAACTGTCGCCGAAGGCCGCCCCGGCCGACGTGCGCGAAGCCGTCGCCCACGCCATCGAGCAACTGGACAAGGGCGCGCTGCGCGTGGCCGAAAAGAAGGACGGCGACTGGGTCGTCAATCAATGGCTGAAGAAAGCCGTGCTGCTGTCGTTCCGTCTGGAAGACAACGCGCCGATGCCGGCTGGCGGCTACTCCCAGTTCTACGACAAGGTGCCGTCGAAGTTCGCCAACTACACCGCTGAAGATTTCGCCGCCGGCGGCTTCCGCGTGGTGCCGCCCGCCATCGCGCGCCGCGGTTCGTTCATCGCGAAGAACGTCGTGCTGATGCCGTCGTACACCAACATTGGCGCCTACGTGGACGAAGGCACGATGGTCGACACGTGGGCCACCGTCGGCTCGTGCGCGCAGATCGGCAAGAACGTCCACCTGTCGGGCGGCGTGGGCATCGGCGGCGTGCTGGAGCCGCTGCAGGCGAACCCGGTCATCATCGAGGACAACTGCTTCATCGGCGCGCGTTCGGAAGTGGTGGAAGGCGTGATCGTCGAAGAAAATTCGGTGATCTCGATGGGCGTGTACCTCGGCCAAAGCACCAAGATCTACGACCGCGAAACCGGCGAAGTGACGTACGGCCGCATTCCGGCGGGCTCCGTGGTGGTGGCGGGCAACCTGCCGTCGAAGGACGGCTCGCACAGCCTGTACTGCGCGGTGATCGTCAAGAAGGTCGACGCCAAGACACGTGCGAAGGTCGGCCTGAACGAGCTGCTGCGAGGCGATTGATGGCACGCGGCACCAAAACCGTCGTCTACGGCATCCCGAACTGCGACACCGTGAAGAAAGCCCGTGTGTGGCTCGAAGAGCATAACGTCGAGTTCGAATTTCACGACTTCAAGAAACACGGTGTGACCGAGCCGCTGGTGCAGGACTGGCTCAAGGACGTGAAGCTCGACGCGCTGCTGAACCGTCGCGGCACGACGTGGCGCGGCCTGTCCGACGACATGAAGGCGGCGGCGGACACGCAACCGGGCGCGATCGCGTTGATGATCCACAAGCCGTCGGTGATCAAGCGGCCGGTGCTGGTGGTCAACGGCCGGGTCAAGTCGCTCGGTTTTTCCGCGGACGAATACGCGGCGCTGTTTGCCTGATTTGCGAAGATCGAAAACGCAACGAGTAGCAACAAGCAACAACCAGCAGTAAAACGCGGCCTCGCCGCGTCGCTTAAAAGCTGTTGCCGGCTGCGGTGTCCAACCGCCAGCCGGCATTTTTTCATTTCAACGTGGCTAGCACTGAATCCATGTCCGGCACCCTCGCCCTTACCGAACAACTGATCGCACGCGCCTCTGTGACGCCTGATGACCAGCACTGCCAGCGTCTGCTGATCGAACGCCTGTCCGCGCTCGGCTTCGAGCACGAGACGATCGAATCGAATGGCGTGACCAACCTGTGGGCCGTCAAACGCGGCGTCGACGGCACGCGCGGCAAGCTGCTCGCCTTCGCCGGCCACACGGACGTTGTGCCGACCGGCCCGCTCGAACAATGGCACTCGGCGCCGTTCGAGCCGACCCATCGCGACGGCAAGCTCTACGGCCGCGGCGCGGCGGACATGAAGACGTCGATTGCCGGCTTCGTGGTGGCGAGCGAGGAGTTCGTCGCGGCGCACCCCGCGCATCGCGGCTCGATCGCATTCCTGATTACCAGCGACGAAGAAGGTCCCGCGACCGACGGCACCGTCAAGGTTGTCGAAGCGCTGCAGGCGCGCGGCGAGCGCATGGACTACTGCATCGTCGGCGAACCGACCTCGAGCGCGCAGTTCGGCGACATGGTGAAGAACGGCCGGCGCGGTTCGATGTCAGGCACGCTGATCGTCAAGGGCGTGCAAGGACATATCGCCTACCCGCATCTGGCGAAAAACCCGGTGCACCTGCTCGCGCCCGCATTGGCCGAACTGGTGGCCGAGCGCTGGGACGACGGCAACGAATATTTCCCGCCCACCACCTGGCAGGTTTCGAACATTCATAGCGGCACCGGCGCGACCAACGTGATTCCCGGCCACGCGGACGTAATGTTCAATTTCCGCTTCTCCACGGCCAGCACGGTGGAAGGCCTGCAGGCTCGCGTCCATGCAATCCTCGACAGGCACGGTCTCGTATACGACCTGAAATGGACCGTGAGCGGCCTGCCGTTCCTCACGCCGCGCGGCGATCTGTCAAACGCGCTGGCCAAAGCGATCAAGGACGAAACCGGCGTCACGACGGAACTGTCGACCACCGGCGGCACCTCGGATGGCCGCTTCATTGCCCGCATCTGCGAGCAGGTAATCGAATTCGGCCCGCTGAACGCCAGCATCCACAAGATCGACGAACATATCGAAGTCGCACACATCGAGCCGCTGAAGAACGTGTATCGCCGCGTGCTCGAACAACTGATCGCCTGACCAAGGAATTTCCGCGATGACGCTCCCCTTTTCCACCGTTCGCGACCTGCTGCGTTTCGCGGTGTCGCGCTTCAACCAGGCCGAGTTGTCGTTCGGCCACGGCTCGGCCAACGCCTACGACGAAGCCGCTTATCTGATCCTGCATACGCTGCATCTGCCGCTCGACCTGCTTGAACCGTTTCTCGACGCACGTCTTTCCGCGGCCGAAATCGACGCCGTGCTGAATGTGATCGAGCGCCGCGCCGGCCAGCGCGTGCCGGCGGCCTACATCACGCAGGAAGCGTGGATGCACGGCTTTCGCTTCTACGTGGACGAACGCGTGATCGTGCCGCGCTCGTTCATCGGCGAATTGCTGCAGGACGGGCTGCAACCGTATGTGGAAGATCCCGAGCAGGTGGGCGCGGTGCTGGAACTGTGCACCGGCTCCGGCTGCCTGGCGATTCTCGCGGCGCACGCGTTCCCGAACGCGGATATCGACGCGGTCGACCTCTCCGCCCCGGCTCTCGAAGTCGCCACACGCAACGTCGCGGACTACCATCTCGACGATCGCATCGCCCTGTTCGAAGGCGACCTGTACGCGCCGCTCGCCGAGCGCCGCTACGACGTGATCATCAGCAATCCGCCGTATGTGAACGCCGCTTCCATGCAGGAACTGCCCGCCGAGTACAAGCACGAGCCGGACATGGCTTTGGCAGGCGGGCCGGACGGCATGGATATCGTGCGCCGGATCATCGCCGAAGCACGTAACTGGCTGACCGAAGACGGCGTGCTGGCGGTCGAGATCGGCAACGAGCGCGCAAACGTCGAAGCAGCCTTCGGCGGCCTCGATCTGGTGTGGCTATCGACAAGTGCCGGCGACGATAACGTATTCCTGATTCAGGCCGCGGATCTGCCCGTCTGACGTTTTATTGCAGCACCCTCGAAACGCGCGGCAGGCAATCGGTGCCTGCCGCGCGTTTTGCTTATGGGTGACCTGTGGGTTGCACGTCAGTCACTCCCCCAACACACCCGCGTTCGGTAAGATGGGCCCGGTCTGCTGTGCGCGGCGCCATCGAGCAGCCGCGGCGGCGCTTCGCCAACCCTTCAACCGCCTATGCAATTCGACCTGCTTCATATCGGCCCGCTAGTCGCCCTCGCCCATATCCTCGGACTGGTCGCGGCGTGCCACGCGATTCTGTACACCCGTACGTCGCAAGGCGCGATCGCGTGGGCGGTGTCGCTGGTTGCCATGCCGTATCTGACACTGGTGCCGTATCTGTTTCTCGGCCGCAGCAAGTTTCAGGGTTACGCGGACGCCCGCCGCGTCGAAAACGAATTGCTGCGCACGCGCGCGCATCCTCAGGTCTGGGATACGCAGGCTTCCTCCGCAGGGTTGCCCACCCAGGAACTTGGCGCGCGGCTCGTGCATTCGCTGACACGCCTGGGGGGCATGCCGTTCCTGCCGGGCAATTCCGTACGCACGCTCGTGAACGGCGCGGCAACCTTCGAGGCCATCTTCGAAGCGATCGAAGGGGCTCGCCATTACGTGATCGTGCAGTTCTTCATCGTGCGCGACGACGCGCTCGGCGAAATGCTCAAAGACGCACTGATCGCAAAGGCCCAGCAAGGCGTGCGTGTCTACTTCCTGTACGACAGCATCGGCAGTTTCGACCTGCCCCACCGCTACGTGGCGGCGCTGCGCGCGGCCGGCGTAGAGACGCACCCGTTCGCCACCAATCGCCGCTTCGTCAATCGCCTGCAACTAAACTTCCGCAATCACCGCAAGATCGTCTCGGTGGACGGCGAGCGCGCGTTTGTCGGCGGACATAACGTGGGCGTCGAATATCTCGGCAACAAGCCGCCATTGTCGCCATGGCGCGATACGCATATCGAAGTGCGCGGCCCGGCCGTCGCCAGCATCCAGTTCGTGTTCACCGAAGACTGGCACTGGGCGACCCAACAGCTACCCGATTTCGCCATGCCGGCCTCCCAGCCCGCCGACGAGGGCATGCACTGCCTCGTCATGCCGAGCGGCCCGGCCGACAAGCAGGAGACCTGTTCGCTGTTTTTCGTCGAGGCGATCAATGCGGCGCGCGAGCGGATCTGGATCACCACCCCCTATCTCGTGCCCGACGAAGCCGTATTCGCCGCGCTGCGACTGGCCGTGCTACGCGGCGTGGACGTGCGCATTCTGATTCCGTGCCGGCGCGATCACCGCGTGGTGTTCGCCGCTTCGAAACTGTATGCCTACGATTCGCTGCGCGCGGGCATCCGCATCTTCCGCTACCAGCCGGGCTTCCTGCATCAGAAGGTCGTGCTGATCGACAGCGTGGCGGCGGCAATCGGCAGCGCCAATCTCGACAACCGCTCGTTCCGGCTGAACTTCGAAATCATGGTGCTGACCGTGGACCGCGGCTTCGCCAAAGAAGTCGAAGCGATGCTGCTCAAGGACTTCGCGGAGTCGCTCGAAATCGACCGCAACGAGTACCGCAATGCGAGCGCGCTGCGGCGCGTGCTGATGCACGTGGCGCGGTTGTTCTCGCCGATTCTGTAGCCTCCCTGCTGCCGCGCCAGCGGGGTCGGCACTGGCGCCGGCTCGCACCCGGTTCTTCAGCGCCAGCTTGATCCGCGTTCAACCGCGCCGAAGTGCCCTGCTTCGGCACACGTTACAGCAGCTTTTCGATGTCCTCGACAATCGCCTCAGGCTTGGTCAGCGGCGCATAGCGCTTCACCACATTGCCGTCGCGGCCGATCAGGAACTTGGTGAAATTCCATTTGATCGCTTCGAGCCCCAGCAGACCCGGCGCCTCGCCCGTCAGATAGCGAAACAGCGGATGCGCATTGGCGCCGTTCACGTCGATCTTCTCGAACATCGGGAAGGTCACGCCGTAATTCTTTTCGCAGAAACTGCCGATCTGCGCAGCGTCACCCGGTTCCTGCTTGCCGAACTGGTTGCACGGAAAACCCAGCACCGCGAGGCCGCGCGCCGCGTAGGTGTCATAGAGCTTTTGCAGACCCGCGTACTGAGGCGTGAAGCCACATTCACTTGCCGTATTGACGATCAGCAAGACCTTGCCTTGATAGCGCTCGAGACTCACTTCCTCGCCGCCCAGCGTGCGTGCCGAAAACGAATAAATCGATGTCATGTGCTCTCCCCGTGAAAGCCGTCAGTCTATGCCAAAAGCCGCGCCGGTACAGTCGGCCGAATGGCCGATCCCGGCCGGGCGCCCGGTGTCAGCCCCGGCAGTCTAAAATAGCGGTTTTCTTCAGTCGGCCTCTTCGTGATCCGCTTTAACCAGTTCAGCCTCGCGCGCGGCACCAAGCCGCTGTTTGAAAACACCACGTTCATCCTCAACCCTGGCGAGAAGGCCGGTCTGGTGGGAGCGAATGGCGCGGGCAAGTCGACGCTGTTTGCCGTGCTGCTCGGCGAACTGCATGCGGACGGCGGCGACTTTTCGATCCCGCCGACCTGGCAGATCGCCCACGTCGCGCAGGAAACGCCCGCCGCGGACAAGACCGCCCTCGCCTACACGCTCGACGGCGACGCCGCTTTGCGCACCATTGAAGCGCGCATCGCCGAAGCCTCGGCCGCGCATGACGGCGCAGCCGAAGGCGAAGCACACGCTGCGTTCGCCGACGCCGACGGCTACACCGCGCCCGCGCGCGCCGAGGCCCTGCTGCTCGGGCTCGGCTTTACGCTCGAACAGACGCGCGAGCCGGTCAGCAGTTTCTCGGGCGGCTGGCGCATGCGGCTGAATCTGGCGCAGGCGCTGATGTGCCGCTCCGACCTGCTGCTGCTCGACGAACCGACCAACCACCTGGATCTCGACGCGATCGTCTGGCTCGAGGACTGGCTGCACCGCTATCCGGGCACGCTGATCGTCATCTCGCACGACCGCGAATTTCTCGATTCGGTCTGCAATGTGACGCTGCATCTGGAGCATCAACAGATCAAGCGCTACGGCGGCAACTATTCGCAATTCGAGATTCTGCGCGCGCAACAAATCGCGTTGCAGCAAAGCGCGTATGAGAAGCAGCAGCGCACGGTCGAGCATTTGCAGAGCTACATCAACCGTTTCAAGGCACAGGCCACCAAGGCACGTCAGGCGCAGAGCCGTGTGAAAGCGCTCGAGAAAATGGAGCTAATCGCGCCGGCGCACGCGTCCTCGCCTTTCACGTTCGAATTCCGCACGCCCGATTCCGCGCCGAATCCGATGATGGTGATGGAGGACGTGCGCTGCGGCTATCGGGGTGAAGACGGTGAAATCCCGATCGTCGACCATGTGATGCTGTCAATCCAGAACGGCCAGCGCATCGGCCTGCTGGGCGCGAACGGCCAGGGCAAATCCACGCTGATCAAAACGCTCGCCGGCACACTCGAAGCGCTCGGCGGCCATGTGCGCGAAGGCAAGGGATTGCGTATCGGCTACTTCGCGCAGCACCAGCTCGAAACCCTGCGTCCGGACGACACGCCGTTGCAGCATCTGGCACGCCTCGCGCCGGATACGCGCGAACAGGAATTGCGCGACTTCCTCGGCAGTTTCAACTTTTCCGGTGAGATGGCGACCGCGAAAATCGCGCCCTTCTCGGGCGGCGAAAAGGCCCGCCTCGCGCTCGCACTGATCATCTGGCAGAAGCCGAATCTGCTGTTGCTCGACGAGCCGACCAACCACCTGGATCTCGAAACGCGTCACGCGCTGACCATGGCGCTCGCGCAATTCGAGGGCACGCTGATTCTGGTGTCGCACGACCGGCATCTACTGCGCGCCACCACCGACGTGTTCATGCTGGTCGCCAAACACCGCCTGCAGGAATTCGACGGCGACCTCGACGACTACCGCGACTGGCTGCTCCAGCACGCCGCGGAACAACGCGCGGCGCTGAAAGCGGGCACGGCGTCGAACAACGCGGAAGGTGCTGACAGCGGCGTCAATCGCAAGGAGCAACGCCGCCTCGAAGCGGAAACGCGCCAGAAGCTCGCGCACCTGAAAAAGCCGCTGCAAAGCCGCATTACGAAGATCGAAAAGGAAATGGACGCGCTCAACGCGGAAAAGGCGACGCTCGATGCGTTCGTCGTCGATCCGGCCAGTTACGAGCCCGAGCAGAAGAACAAACTGACGGAAGCGATCCGCCGTCAGGCAGATGTGAACGCGCGCCTCGAAGCGCTCGAAGCCGAATGGCTCGAGACTCACGAGGAACTCGAACAAATCGGCTAGCGGCAGGCTGTTGCTGGACCGCGCCGGCATCGATCGGAGGTAGCCCTTGTCACCCGTGAGCCCGTCTGCGTCTTCATCTGGGTCTTCATCTGAGTCTCCGTCGGGATCTTCAGCCGGGTCCTCACCCGAGTCCTCATCTGAATCCTCACCGGGATCTTCAGCCGGGCCGTCGGCTGCGGCCTCAGTAACGGCGGCGGCACCGGCGCCGCTGCAAGGCCTGCGCGTGCTGGATCTGACGCGCCTGCTGCCCGGCCCGGTCGCCGCCTTGCGGCTTGCGGAACTCGGCGCCGACGTGCTGAAGATCGAAGCGCCCGGCGCAGGCGACCCCACCCGCACGATGATGCAGTCGTCGAGCGACCGGGTGGCAGGCCGCCCTGGCGCGTTCTACCGGCTGGTGAACCGCGGCAAGCGCGAAACGCGCCTCGACCTCAAATCGCAAGCCGGACGCAACGTGCTGCGCGCGCTCGCAGCCGAAGCCGATGTGCTGATCGAGAGTTTCCGGCCCGGCGTAATGGAGCGTCTCGGTATCGGCTACGAAACGCTGCGCGCGCTCAATCCGCGGCTGGTCTACTGCGCGATCACCGGTTATGGCGCGAGCGGTCCGTTTGTCGACCATCCCGGACACGATCTGAACTATATCGGCTACGCGGGCGTGCTCGATCAACTGGCAAGCCGCGACGGCGTGCCGATTCTGCCGAACTTCCAGATTGCCGACCTGCTCGGCGGCGCATTAAGCGCGGTAACGCAGATTCTCGCCGCGTTATGGCATGTGTCGCGCGGCGGCTCTGGCCGCTTCGTCGATGTATCGATGACCCATGTCACGTATGCGCACAACGTCGTCGCGCAGGTGGCGCTCGCCAACGAGGGCGCCGCTCCAGTCGCAGGGGCCGGTCTGCTGAACGGCGGCGTGCCCTGCTACAACCTGTATCGGACGCTCGACAATCGCTGGCTCGCGGTCGGCGCGCTCGAATTGAAGTTCTGGGAAACGCTGTGCATGGCGCTGGACCGGCCTGAATGGGCGACGCGTCACTGGAGCCTCGGCCAGGCAATTGGCGGCCCGGACGCCGGCGCGTTGACGCAGGAGTTGGCCGATCTCATCGGCAAGCGCCCGCTGGAGGAATGGGTACTGCTGCTGGAGTCGCTGAACTGCTGCGTCTCGCCGGTGCTGACGCCGGCGGAAGCTGCGCAGCACCCGCTATTCAATCCTCAGGCGTATGCGGCTATGAGCGACGGCAAAGACAGCGACGATAAAGACGGCAACGACACTGGGGCGACCCGCGCCCGAGCGTAGGCCAAATCGCCCCCAAAATCTCAGCGCTTCAGCGCCGCACCGCCGTTTGCCGCGGCAAGACCTGGCGCGGCGATTTTTCGTCGTCGTACAGAAAATGCTTGCGGCCTTCCACGTGACGGTTGATCGTGGCGCGCACTTCCGCGGCGGTGACGTCTTCGGCTACGACCCGGCGCGAAATCTGCCCGGTCGTGTCGATCCACTCGACAATCCGGCAAGCGCCGCCCCAAGGCTGGCGAATCGGCTCGGAGACGCGGCAGCCGCGCACCTGCATCGGCCGCTCCGCCACGGTTTCATATGACTGTTTCAAGGCGCAATCCCTTTTTTCGGCATCAGAACGGATGCAACACCTTCGCAGCTTAGAAAAAAGGGATGGCGGACAGGTTACAGACAATCTGGCGATGTTTACGGCCCATTACGTTTGCAACAGCGCCCGCAGGTGCTGAAACCCCCGTCTATTCAAGTGTGCGGACCCGGTCGATAGCCTGCTCGATCCGTTCGACAGCAACAACCTGTAAGCCTTCGATGGGCTGCTTCGGCGCGTTGGCCTTCGGAATGACCGCGACTGAAAAACCCAGCTTGGCCGCTTCTTTAAGACGCTCCTGCCCACGGGGCGAGGGCCGGATTTCGCCGGCGAGACCCACTTCCCCGAATACCACAAGCCCCTTGGGCAGCGGCTTGTTACGCATGGAAGAATGGATTGCGAGTAAAACGGCCAGGTCCGCTGCGGGCTCGGTGATTTTCACGCCGCCCACGGCGTTCAGGAACACGTCCTGGTCGAAACAGGCGATGCCGGCATGCCGATGCAGCACCGCCAGCAGCATCGCAAGGCGATTCTGCTCCAGCCCTACCGCGAGACGCCGTGGGTTTGGCGCATTGGCCGCGTCAACCAGCGCCTGCACTTCGACCAGCAGCGGCCGCGTGCCTTCCTGCGTCACCAGCACGCAGGACCCCGGCACGGATTGCTCGTGCTGCGAGAGAAACAACGCCGACGGATTGGCCACGCCGCGCAAGCCACGCTCGGTCATCGCGAACACGCCGAGTTCGTTGACCGCGCCGAAGCGGTTCTTGATCGCCCGCACCAGCCGGTATGACGAATGCGTGTCGCCCTCGAAATACAACACCGTATCGACGATGTGCTCGAGCACACGCGGCCCGGCGAGCGCCCCTTCCTTGGTGACATGGCCGACCATGATGATCGTGGTGCCCGACTGTTTGGCGATGCGCGTCAATTGCGCCGCGCATTCACGCACCTGCGCAACCGAACCGGGGGCAGAGGTCAGCGCGTCGGAATAAACGGTTTGAATCGAGTCGATCACCGCAACGTCAGGCCGCTGCTCGGCGATCGTCGCCTGGATTTTCTCGAGCTGGATTTCCGCCAGCAGTTGCAGCTCGCTGGCCTTCGAGCCAGGTTCGAGCAATGAAAGCCGTTGTGCGCGCAACGCAATCTGCGCGGCAGATTCTTCGCCACTGATATAAAGCGCGCGTTTGTCCGCGGCAATTTCCGCGAGCGACTGCAGCAGCAACGTCGATTTGCCGATACCCGGATCGCCGCCGATCAGCACCACGCCGCCCGGCACGAGACCGCCGCCGAGCACGCGATCGAACTCGCTGACGCCGGTCGAAAAGCGCGGCACGTCGGACGCTTCGATATCGGCGAGACGCCGCACCGGCGCGCTCTTGGCGAGCGACTGGAAGCGATGGGTGGACGGCGCTTCCGCGACCGATTCCACCAGCGTGTTCCACGCATTGCATGACGGGCACTGCCCGGCCCACTTCGGCGATTGACCGCCGCATTCACTGCATATGTACAACGTCTTCTGTTTAGCCACGCGCCCTTGCCTGTGTTGCTGTTCTTTGGATTGATACGCTTGCCGTGCCTTACTCCGCACGCACCGCGACGCGCGGCGCGACCGCGCACATCAGCTCGTAGCCGATCGTGCCGCACGCCTGCGCGACGTCGTCGATCGGCAGTGCGTTGCCCCACAACTCGACACGCGAGCCGATGTTGGCCGTCGGGATCGGTGTGAGGTCGACCGTCAGCATGTCCATCGATACCCGCCCGACGATCCGCGTACGCACACCGTCGACGATCACCGGCGTGCCTTCCGGCGCGACCCGTGGATAACCGTCCGCGTAGCCGCAGGCCACCACGCCAATGCGCATCGGCGCGCGCGCCTTGAACGCCGACCCGTAGCCGACCGTATTGCCTTCGACAAGCGTCTGCACGGCGATCAGTTCGGAGGTGAGCATCATGGCCGGTTGCAGGCCGGTGCCGGCAATCGCCGACGTCACACCCGAGGGTGACGCGCCGTACAGCATGATGCCCGGTCGCACCCAGTCGAAGTGCGCGGCCGGATGCCACAGCGTTGCCGCGGAATTCGACAGACTGCGCGCCCCCGCAATGCCTTGCGCACCGCGCTCGAACGCTTCCATCTGATGGGCGATGCCGTGCTCGCCGTCGGCATCCGAGAAATGTGTCATCAATGTGATCTGGCCGACGCCCTGGCAGGCCCGTGCGCGCTCCCACGCCGAGCGGAATTTTTCCACCGTGTAGCCGAGCCGGTTCATGCCGGTGTTCATCTTCAACTGGATATTGACGGGCTTGGACAGGCGCGCCATTTCGAGCATGCGCAGTTGTTCGTCCGAATGCAGCGCCGTGGTGAGGCTGTAGCGGTCGATTACGTCGATATCGGTCGGACGAAAGAACCCTTCGAGCAAGAGAATTGGCCCGGCCCAGCCCAATTCACGCAACTTCACGGCTTCTTCGAGGTCCAGCAAACCAAAGCCGTCGGTGGCACGCAGCCCCGGAAAAGCGCGCGCAAGGCCATGTCCATAGGCATTCGCCTTGACCACAGCCCAGATTTTGGATTTCGGCGCATAGCGCCGGGCGACGGCGAGATTATTGGCGAGTGCGGAGGTATGAATCGTGGCTGAGAGCGGGCGCGGCATAGGTAATTTTCGTAAAGACGCTTGCGAATCAGGAGCTTACAGGGCGTTTTCAACGCTCGATAGCCCGCTGGGCGGTGCGATCAAGGATTTTGCTAGTCCGAATTCAGCTATTTTCGTGATATAAAGCCGTGCGCACAACCCATTTCGAACGGTATAAGCCCGGACGCCCAGCACGCGGCCGGGGCGGACAGACCGCAGCGAGGACAGCATCGCATCAGATGAAAAAAGGTTTTTACACCATCATGGCCGCGCAATTTTTTTCGTCGCTGGCCGACAATGCGCTTCTGATCGCCGCTATCGCACTGCTGAAAGATCTTCACGCCCCAAACTGGATGACGCCGCTGCTCAAGTTGTTCTTTGTGCTGTCGTACGTCGTTCTGGCTGCCTTCGTAGGCGCCTTCGCGGATTCCCGCCCGAAAGGGAACGTGATGTTCATCACCAATACCATCAAGGTAGTCGGTTGCATCACGATGCTGGTCGGCGCACACCCCTTGCTCGCCTATGGCATCGTGGGCTTCGGCGCGGCGGCCTATTCGCCCGCCAAATACGGGATTCTTACCGAACTGCTGCCGCCTGACCGGCTGGTCGCGGCGAACGGCTGGATCGAGGGCACCACGGTCGGCTCGATTATTCTCGGCACCGTGCTCGGCGGCGCGCTCATCAGTCCGCACATCGCCGCGCCTATCCTGCGGCATCACATTCCCACCGTGAACACGCCCGCCGAAGCGGCGATGCTGGTGATCATGGCCATCTACGTGATCGCGGCGTTGTTCAATCTGCGCATTCCCGACACCGGCGCGCGCTATCCGAAACAGGAACGCGGGCCGATCAAGCTGGTCACCGATTTCGCCGACTGCTTTCTGGTGCTGTGGCGCGACAAGCTCGGTCAGATCTCGCTTGCCGTCACCACGCTTTTCTGGGGCGCGGGGGCGACGCTGCAATTCATCGTGCTGAAGTGGGCCGAGGTGCAGTTGAACATGTCGCTTTCGGAAGCCGCGATTCTGCAGGCGGTCGTGGCGGTGGGCGTGGCGGCCGGCGCAATTTTCGCGGCCTCGCGCGTCCCGCTGAAGAAGTCGCTGACGGTGCTGCCGGTCGGCATCATGATGGGCATCGCCGTGATGCTGATGGCCTTCTACACGCGCAATCTGTTTCCCGCCCATTGGGGTCTGTATTTTGGCCGCGTGCACGTGCCGGGCTATCTGATCGTCGCGTATATTTTCCTGATGATCGTCGGCGGCCTGTCGGGCTTTTTCGTCGTACCGATGAATGCGCTGCTGCAACATCGCGGCCACGTGCTGCTGTCGGCGGGTCACTCGATCGCCGTGCAAAATTTCAATGAAAATCTCTCGGTGCTTGTGATGCTGTGCCTGTATGCCGTGCTGGTCTGGCTCGACGTGCCGGTCACGGCGGTCATCGTGCTATTCGGCACCTTCGTCTGCCTGATGATGTGGCTGGTCATGCGGCGCCACCAGGCGAATCAGCGCGCGTTCGATTCGGTCGCGCTGATCGGCGAAGTCAAGCATTGAACCGCGCCGGGCAGCGCACTGCCTGTCCGCGCCTCTCTCCTTTCCTCGCTTTGCCATGACTCAATCCATTCCCAACGTGCTGACGATCGCCGGTTCCGATTCCGGCGGCGGCGCCGGCATTCAGGCCGATCTGAAGGCTTTCTCGGCGCTCGGCGCCTACGGCGCGAGCGTGATCACCGCGCTCACGGCACAGAACACGCGTGGCGTCACGGCAATTCATGCGCCAGACGCCGCCTTCGTCACCGCGCAACTCGATGCGGTGTTCGACGACATCCGTATCGACGCCGTGAAAATCGGCATGCTGGCGAATGCGCAGATTGCGCGTGCGGTCGCCGACGCGCTGCGGCGGCACAAGCCGAAGCACGTCGTGCTCGACACGGTGATGATTTCGAAGAGCAATCACGCGCTGCTGCTGCCGGATGCGGTCGCGGCCGTGCGCGACGAGTTGTTGCCGCTGGCCGACCTGCTGACGCCCAATCTGCCGGAAGCCGCAGCCTTGCTAGGTGTGCAGGCGGCCACCGATGAAGCGGCCATGGTCGAACAGGGTGAAGCGCTGCGCGCGCTTGGCGCGCGGGCGGTGCTGATGAAGGGTGGCCATCTGAGCGCGGCGGACAGTCCCGACTGGCTCGTTCAGGATAGCGGGACGCTGCGCCTGGGCGGCCCGCGCGTGCCGGTGAAGAATACGCATGGGACGGGCTGCACGCTGTCGTCGGCGATTGCGGCGCTGATTCCCCAGCGCGCCGATCTGGCAAGCGCGGTCGCTGACGCCAAGCTGTACCTGACCGGCGCGTTGCAAGCGAGCGACCGGCTCGACGTGGGCAGCGGCGTCGGGCCGGTGCATCATTTTTATCGGTGGTGGTGAGAGGCGAAAGCGCTTTGGCCTCGCGGCGGCGCTGGGCGTAGAGGTGTAACAGCCGGCTTCAGGCCGCTAATGCTGGCGGCCGCCCTATTTTCCCGCGGTTCCTGCGCCTCTCGCGCCTTCCGCGACGCGCGCGATTTCTACGACGCACGTAACTCGTGCGGCTCCCGCGCATAGGCCTGCGCCAACTCGGGCCACGTATCCGGCACGATAAAACCACGCGAAAGTTCGATCAGCTTGCCGCTGCTATCGGCAGCAAACGCGGCGACCATGGTCGGCCCGTGCTGGGATGACGTTTGCTCTGCCAGCTTCTGCGGATCGACAAAGGCGAATGCGAGAGCCTGCTCTTTACCCTGCTCATGACGCCGCGGCGCAAGCCATTCCAACCGGGGCAACACGCGCCATATCCGCGCATGCGCCGCGGCAAAGTCCGGCCAGTCGCTGCGTGTGACCCACCAGCCTCGTTCGTGCGACGGATCGAGTTCGGCAGGATCGGCAGGCGTTTCGCCCGCCCGATAGAACAGCCAGCCCTTGATAAACATCTGCGGCGTCCACGGCCCTGCATAGCCGACCGAGGCAAACTCTTCACGCGCGCTCAACGGCAGTTGATGATTCAGCACATGCGCGAGCTTCAGATCGAAGCGGTCCTTCAGATTTGGACCGACGTAATCGGCTAATCGCGCTGGCGACTGCGAGCCACCCTCGCCCGCATGGAGATAGCACTTCACCGCCAACTCCCAATGCAGGCGCGCACCGTGCCGCGTCTGCACCAGAAAATCGCATTCGCCCAGCGTCACGCCCGAGCGCCGCAACGGTACGCCGGCAGCGACCAGACGCGCCGCCGGCCCATGTTGCAGAAACCATCCAAGGAGCCGCTCGGCGTAGCGGCCAAGACGGGTGATACGCGTGGCGGCGAGCTCACGCTGCAAATCGGACGGCTCGACATCCAGCGCGCGTAACCAGTCAACGGTCGCCGCCGCTTCCTGCGACGAGCCGAAAGGGCTGGCGAGTGCGCCGACCGGTGGTTGCGCGCGCAACAAATCGGCGCTGAGCAGCAGCCAGGCGAGATCGCGCACGGCCGGCACGCGCAAGGTGTCGAGCAAAGTCCCTAGAATCGCAGCGGATGGGCTCGGCGCGGCAGCAACACGCGCAGCCGGCCCGCTCGCCTCCGTCACTTTGCCACGCCGGACGGCACGCCGCCCGCCGCGAGCCACGTGTCGCGCGCGAGGCACAGGTCCGCCCAAGCCTTCGCCTTGTCGGGCAGGCTGCGCAGCAGATACGCCGGGTGATAGGTGACAATCACCGGTACTCCTTCATATTCGTGCACGCGGCCGCGCAGCGACGAAATGCTCGCCTCGGTCCTGAGCAGACTTTGCGCGGCGAAGCGGCCAAGCGCGACGATCAGCTTAGGCTTGACCAGCGCGACCTGGCGTTGCAGATAAGGCTCGCAACGCGCGACTTCATCCTGTTCGGGATTGCGGTTGCCCGGCGGGCGGCACTTGATCACGTTGGCGATGTAGACGTTGCTGTCACGCGCGAGCGTGAGCGAACGCAACATATTGTCGAGCAGCTTGCCGGCCTGGCCGACGAACGGCTCGCCCAGACGATCTTCGTTCTCACCGGGCGCTTCGCCGATCAGCATCCAGTCGGCATTGCGATCGCCGACGCCGAATACCGTGTTCGTGCGTTTCTCGCACAGCCGGCAGCGCTCGCAGTGGGCGACCCGCTCGCTCAGCGCGTCCCAGTCGAGCGTCTGGATCGCGGCGGGCTCCGGTGCCTCGTGACGCGCCTCAACCGACGCGTGGGCTGGCTGATCATCGAACCACGCGAAATCGTCGTCGGGCGGAGCATCGAACGCTGGCGGCTCCGATGCTCGCGACGGCTGCGACGGCTGTCTCGTCGGCTGCCGTCCTTCGGCTGGCGCCTGCATCCGCCGTTGCGCCTGTTCCTGAATCTGGTCCTGCGCGGGTGGCGCTGCGCGACGTTCGTCCTGCGCCGGTATGGCATCGCCTCGGGGCGCTTCGCTCACAAGCGTCGCAGGCCGCGATGCGTCAGCCACGGGCACTGCCTGCCGGCGCTCCGGCTCAGATGCAGCCGGCGACGCTTGACGCGCCGCCACACGCGGCTCATCGAGCGGTGCCGCCTGATTCGCTAACGCGCCGGCGCCCTGCTCGAGGCCGGCTTCAACCACGTGCTCCTGCGCCGCCGACATACCTCGACGGACCCACAGCGGCGCGAGTCCGAACTCTTCCAGTACCGATTCATGCAGCGCCATCTGCGCCCTCCGTGGCAAACGAGAAACGCATCACGATGGCGTCCTCCCGGCTGCGATGCCGCGCCGGATAATAGTTTTTGCGCCGGCCAATCGACGCAAAGCCAAAGCGCTCATAAAGCCGGATCGCCCGATGATTCGACGGCCGCACTTCGAGCAGCATGCCTTCGAGTTTTTCCGCGCGGGTGATGCGCACCGCTTCGCGCAGCAGCGCGAGCCCGGCGCCGGCGCCTTGCGCGGCAGGCGCCACACACAAATTGAGCAGGTGCATTTCATCGACCACCGGCATCAGCACGCAATAACCGATCAGCGTGCCGGTTACGTGACGCAGACAGATGCCGAAATAACCGTTGCGCAGCGAATCGCCGAAATTACCGCGACTCCAGGGAAATTCGTAGGCAATTTTTTCGATGGCCGCGACCTCGTCCAGATCGGCCTCGGTCATCGGCGACATATAACGGTCCGCCAGCAACACGCCACTCATTGCCGGCCCTCGCCTTGATGCGCGTCGTGCGCCAGGCTGGCAGCCTGCCCGGCCTTGGCGGCTTTCTCGGCCACGCGCTCCGCCGTGGTCTGGGCTACCTTGTCGCGAATGTATTCCGGTGCCGCCTGATCGGCGGGCACGGTGCGGCCGGCGCGAAGTGCGCGCAATGCCGCGTGCGCAAGCGGCACCGCGTGCGGCAGCGCTTCGCTATCGACGGTTCGCGCCGCGGCAACCGCGGGCAGCCGCGCACCGAAAGCCGCCGCCGCATTGCCTGCGAGCGTAAAGGGGACGTTGGGCAAAACAAGCCGTTCCGGCGCGTCCAGCGATGCCGGCTGCAACGTGCGCCATTCGCCGAGCGCGGTATCCCATGCGTAGTCGGCCCAGTAAATCTCGTCCATCCGGGCATCGAGCGCAGAGAGCACGCGGGTCGCCGACGGATCGCGCCGCCGGGCGCTCTCCGCGCAGGCCAGCAGCGTGCTGATCGGCACGACCGGCAGATTCAGGCCGAATGCGAGGCCCTGAGCGACGCCCGTCGCGGTACGAAGACCGGTGAACGATCCCGGGCCGGAGCCGAAGGCAATGGCGTTGCAATCCGCCAGTTTCAGACCGGCTTGGTCGAAAAGTTCGCGAATGGCGGGCAGCAGGCGCGTGCTGGATACCGCGCCGGTTTGCTCGTGGCGCACCCAGATTCGCGGTTCGGCCCGATCAGGAATCGCGGCCCCGCTTGCGGCATCGCCGACGGCGGACAGGAGCGCTACCGAGCAGAATTCGGTCGAGGTATCGAGGGCAAGAAGCACAGTTTGAGTCATGGACCGTATTGTAATCGGCACGGCGCATGCAGATGCGGTTTTGGATTTGCCCGCGGGGCGGCGCCGAACGTTTGGAATAAGCCCTCGGCCCCGCGGCAGCATGCAGTTGTTATGATCATCGGCCCAGCCTAAACCAGCCCCGCCAGCCGGGCAAAACCACCATGACAGACATCAACGCGCAATTCGTCCAGGCCCAGGAAGATGCAAAGCAGCTGCCCGAGCGTCCCGGCAACCTCACTCTTTTGCGCCTCTACGCCCTCTTCAAGCAGGCTACCGACGGCGACGTCCACGGCGACAAACCGGGTTTCACCGATATCGTCGGCAAATACAAGTACGATGCGTGGGCCGCGCTCAAAGGCACCGCTCAGGACGCCGCGAAGCAGCAATACGTCGACCTCGTCGAATCGCTGAAAAGCGGCGCGTCGGCCTGAGCCGGCCCCGCGGCGGAAAACAGCGGCCAGCCGGATCGACGGCTGGGAAAGCCCCAAGCCTGTCCCAACGCAGCCGGCCAAGCCGTGAAGGCAAAGTTTTCCGCCAGGAAATATCTTAACGGTGGCGCAGTGCAACAAAACTCTATACAATACTGCCTGCGCTTCACTGCTTTGCCCGGCTTTCCTCTAGCGGCCCTTGCGGCGCAGCGCCTCGTAGCGTTTAGCTCCAATCCAGTTTAGAACCTGTCCCCTCCTGCCTAGCCCCCTACGGGCGATCATGTCCCAGGCTGGCGGCACGCCGTGTTGGCATGTCGCATCCGATACAGCTTCTAACGAAAAGCTCGCCTTTATTGTCGCGAGCTGCCCCCGTTTTTCGATTTGCTCGCTGCTTCTTTGCTCGCTGAATCCGACGACTTGGGTATGCCGATTGGCGCCGACGTTTTAATTCCGTGTGTACCAAGGATTTACCAAGGATTCTCATGACTTCGAGCAATACCCCCAGCAGCCCGTTGAACGCCATCGCCGATCAAGCCCTCGGTCTAGCCGACGCACCCGCACAAGCCGCAGCCGTCGCTGCCGCTCCGGAAGCTGTCGCCGCAGAAGCCGCCGCGCCCGCCGGCCCGTCGTTCGCGTCGCTCGGTCTGTCCCCGGACGTCGTCTCCGCGCTGACCGCCGCTGGCTATCAAATCCCGACTCCGGTTCAGCAACGCGCGATCCCCGCCGGCATCGCCGGCCGCGATCTGCTGGTCTCGAGCCCGACCGGTTCGGGCAAGACCGCCGCGTTCATGCTGCCCGCGATCGAACGCTTCTCGCAACTGCAAAAGGCGCAAGCCAGCCAACCGCGCGAACCGCGTCCGGCTGACGGCGCCCGCACGCGCCGCCCGCAACCGGTTGCCCGTCCGACCATGCTGGTTCTGACGCCGACCCGCGAACTTGCGATGCAGGTCACCACCGCCGCTGCCACGTACGGCAAGCACCTCAAGCGTCTGCGCACCGTCAGCATTCTGGGCGGCGTCGCTTACGGCCAACAGCTGATGCTGCTGGCAAAGAACCCGGAAATTCTGGTTGCCACGCCGGGCCGTCTGATCGACCACCTGGAACGCGGCCGGATCGATCTGTCGCAACTGCAGATCCTCGTGCTCGACGAAGCTGACCGCATGCTCGACATGGGCTTCATCGAAGACATCGAAACGATCGTGGCGGCTACGCCGGCTTCGCGTCAAACCATGTTGTTCTCGGCCACGCTCGACGGCAAGATCGGTTCGCTGACCGGCCGCCTGCTGAAGGATCCGGAACGTATCGAGATCGTTCAACGCCTCGAACAACGCACCAACATCGCGCAAACCGTCCACTATGTTGACGACCGCGATCACAAGGATCGTCTGCTTGACCATCTGCTGCGTGACGAAGGCCTCGACCAGGCTATCGTCTTCACGGCAACCAAGATGGACGCTGACCAACTGGCTGGCCGTCTGGCCGACGCCGGTTTCGAATCGGCTGCTTTGCACGGCGATCTGCCGCAAGGCGCGCGTAACCGCACCATCAAGGCATTGCGCGAGCGTCGTGTGCGCGTGCTGGTGGCAACGGACGTCGCGGCTCGTGGTATCGACATCCCGGGCATCACGCACGTGTTCAACTACGACCTGCCGAAGTTCGCTGAAGACTACGTGCACCGTATCGGCCGTACCGGCCGTGCTGGCCGCTCGGGTATCGCAGTGAGCCTCGTGCACCACGCGGAACAAGGCGCGCTCAAGCGCATCGAGCGTTTCGTGCGCACCCCGCTGCCGGTCAACGTCGTCGCTGGCTTCGAGCCGCGCAAGTCGGCTCCGTCGGGCGGTGGCCGTCCTGGCTTTGGCGGCCGTGGCCGTCCGGGCGGTGGCAATGGCGGTGGCCGTCGCTTTGGTAGCGGCGCTGGCAAGCCGGCTGGTAACGGCGGCGGTTCACGCAGCGGTAGCGGCAATGGTGGCGGCTGGGCCGGCAAGTCGGCTGGCGGCGGTTCGCGTGACGGCGGCTTCGGTGGCGGTTCGCGTGAAGGCGGCTTCGGCGGTGGTTCGCGTGACGGCGGCTACGGCGCACGCCGCAGCGACGGTCCGCGTACGGCACGTCGCGGTAGCTAAACAAGCGACCCAGCAGTCATCAGGCAAGCGCATTCACGCAGCTCATTCAGTGCGTAACGCGGCCTGAAATGACCCGGATGGCCTCCATGCGGTCCGTCGGTCAGAAGAAACCGGTGCTCAGGCGCCGGTTTTTTTTCGTCCGTACTTCGGCGACCATTAATATTTCACGATGTGAAAAATTTTTTTGCGTCGTAAAAAATCGTGCTGCACGGCACAAGACGGCCTATTGCAAGATGGAAAAAGACGTTTCTTAATGTGAAACAGTACCACCAAGCAATTGATTTTAAATAAAAATAAATATTCAAAAAACGCTCCCCGCCCGCTATTGCGCGACAACCGATTTGCCTAGACTCTTATATAAGACTTCACGAAACGAAACGCCTTAAACGGCCAAACGCTTCGACGAAGACAAAGAGTCACCCTATCCATTACAGGCAACCAAGGAGCACACCATGTCGCGCGAACAACAAGCCAAACAACTTCAACAGCAATGGGAAACCGATCCGCGCTGGAAAGGCGTGAAGCGCACGTACACGGCCGAAGACGTGATCCGTCTGCGCGGCTCGCTGCAAGTGGAACACACGCTTGCCAAGCGCGGCGCGGAAAAGCTGTGGGAAAGCGTCAATAACGAGCCGTTCGTGAACTCGCTCGGCGCGCTGACCGGCAACCAGGCGATGCAACAGGTCAAGGCCGGCCTCAAGGCGATCTACCTGTCGGGCTGGCAAGTGGCGGGCGATGCGAACGTGGCCGGTGAAATGTACCCGGACCAGTCGCTGTATCCGGCGAACTCGGTGCCGCTCGTCGTGAAGCGCATCAACAATACGCTGACGCGCGCTGACCAGATCCAGTGGTCGGAGGGCAAGAATCCGGGCGACGAAGGCTATATCGACTACTTCGCCCCGATCGTGGCCGACGCGGAAGCCGGTTTCGGCGGCGTGCTGAACGCGTTCGAACTGATGAAGGCGATGATCGAAGCGGGCGCGGCCGGCGTGCACTTCGAAGACCAGTTGGCTTCGGTAAAGAAGTGCGGCCACATGGGCGGCAAGGTGCTCGTGCCGACCCGCGAAAACATCGCCAAGCTGACGGCCGCGCGTCTGGCCGCCGACGTCTCCGGCACGCCGACCGTGCTGCTGGCTCGCACCGACGCGGAAGCCGCCGACCTGATTACGTCGGACGTGGACGACAACGACAAGCCGTTCCTGACGGGTGAGCGCACGGTGGAAGGTTTCTACCGCACGAAGCCGGGTCTGGAGCAGGCAATCTCGCGTGGTCTCGCCTACGCGCCGTACGCCGACATGATCTGGTGCGAAACCGGCAAGCCGGACCTCGAGTTCGCGAAGAAATTCGCCGACGCGATCCACAAGGAATTCCCGGATCAACTGCTGTCGTACAACTGCTCGCCGTCGTTCAACTGGAAGAAGAACCTGGACGACGCAACCATCGCCAAGTTCCAGCGCGAACTCGGCGCGATGGGCTACAAGTTCCAGTTCATCACGCTGGCCGGCTTCCACGCGCTGAACTACTCGATGTTCAACCTGGCGCACGGCTATGCCCGCAACCAGATGACGGCGTTCGTCGAAATGCAGCAGGCTGAATTCGCTGCGGCTGAAAAGGGTTTCACCGCGGTCAAGCATCAGCGCGAAGTCGGCACCGGCTACTTCGACGCCGTGACGCAAACGGTCGAGCGCGATGCATCGACGACCGCGCTACACGGTTCGACGGAGGACGAACAGTTCTTCGACAAGAAGGTTGCTTAAGGCATCCGGCGCTCTGATCGCGGAAACGGCAAGGCAGACGACAAAGCGGCCCCGCCAGAGGGCCGCCTTCAGGGAGGACTGAAGCCATCAGGGCTGGAACGCCGTCTGTCCTGATGGTTGGAATCTGGGAGTGATGGCGGCAGTGGAGACAAAGCCAGCGCAATGGATTGTGCGGCGAACACAGGACGCGCCGGCCTCATCGCCGGCGCGTTTTTTTACGCCGTGCCTGTCAGCGATGCGAATCGTGCGCGGGCCGCCTAGCGGTACACGATCACGGGAATCTTCGTATGCGTCAGGACCCGTTGCGTCTCGCTGCCGATCAGCAGGCTGCCGAGACCGCGCCGCCCATGCGAAGCCATGAAAATCACATCGCAGCCACCCTGCTCCGCGGCTTCGATGATGCCGAGATACGGTGCCGGATGCACGCTGGTGCGGCTATCGAATGCGACACCGACACGGCGCGCGGCCAGCTCCACTTCCCGCAGATGCACCCGTGCTTCACGCTCGCTGCGTTGCAAAAACTCGACCGGCGGCTCGATCACCACGTCGGAAAACGGCGAGTACGGATATTGCGGCAGACAGGCGTACGCGGTAACGCGAGCGCCCACCGCCTGCGCGAGGTCGATGGCGCCGTCTATCGCTTTGCGCGACAGGTCTGAACCATCGGTCGGAACCAGGATGTGCCTGAACATGATGCCCTCCGTCGCCGGCTTCGTGCAGCGCGGCGTCAGCGTCCGACGAGGTTCGGTATGGAAGCCGCTCCAATCGATTGTAGGTCGCAGAAATGAGCGCAAGGCCATCGTGCGGGTCTGTCCGCATATCGGAAACCCGCTGCACGGATGGTGCGGGGCGCAGTCGCGCCACCTTGCACCTATGCGGCACCGCGGCCGGCGTCAGTTCCAGTAATCAGGATGGCCGTACGTATGCTTGAGAAAGTCCAGAAACAGACGCACCCGCAGCGGCAAATGCCGGCGTTGCGGAAACACCGCATGGATGCCGATCGGCGGCGCGGCGAACTCGTCGAGCACGCTGACGAGGCGCCCGGCCGCGATATCCGCGCCGACCTCCCACCACGAACGCCATGCGAGCCCGTAACCCTCAAGGCACCACTCGTGCAGCACGGCGCCATCCGAGCATTCCATCGTGCCGGACACCTTGATCGACACGACCTTGTCGCCCTGCTGAAACATCCAGCCACGTTGCTGATTGGCACTCGCACCGAGCGCCAGGCAGTTGTGGTGCGCGAGATCGGCCAGTGTGTGCGGCGAGCCGCGCCGGCTCAGATACGACGGCGAAGCCACACACACGCGGCGGTTCTCGCCAAGCTTGAGCGACACCAGGGACGAATCCGGCAGCTCCCCCAAACGCACGGCGCAGTCGAAGCCCTCGTTGACGAGATCAACCAGCCGGTCGGACAGGTCGAGCGTAATCGACACATCCGGATGGGCGACGGTGAAGGCAGGCACCAACGGCGCAACATGCCTGCGTCCAAACCCGGCCGGCGCCGACAGGCGCAAATGGCCGCTCGCCTTCACGCCCCCCGCCGACACGCTGGCTTCGGCATTCTGCATGTCGTGAATGACGCGCTGGCAATCCTCGAGAAACGCCGAGCCTTCGAAGGTCAGCGTGATCTTTCGAGTGGTCCGCACAAGCAGTTTGACGCCGAGGCGCTCTTCCAGCGCATCGATACGGCGGCCAATGATGGCGGGCGCGACGCCTTCGGCGAGCGCCGCGGCAGACAGGCTGCCTCTCGCCGCGACAGTAACGAAAGTTTCGATCTGCTTGAAACGGTCCATGGGCAGTGGAGCCGCAGTGCCCCGAAGGAAGTCCTCTGGGACTGCGCGGGAAAGTGGTCGGTGCGCGTCAGATTAGGTGGATGAAAGTAAAAGATCAAGTGATCTTTAGCCTCTTTTTTAGCGCATACCATCACTAATACAATCCGTCCTGACCTCTAATGGAGTGCACGGCAATGTCGGCCACAACGACACCTTTCCCCAAAGCAGTGATTTTCGACGCCTACGGCACGCTTTTCGACGTGCATTCGGTGATCGCTGCCGCGGAGCAGATGTTCCCGGGCCAAGGCGACGCGCTTTCGCAGTTGTGGCGCCAGAAACAGATCGAATACACGCAGTTGCGCACGCTCGCCGATCCGGCCGGCGCACTGGGCGCGCACTACCGGCCGTTCTGGGACATCACGCTCGACGCCTTGCGCTTTTCCGCCAGGAAACTGCATCTCACGCTGGGCCGCGCGGCGGAAAAGCGTCTGATGGACGAATACGCGTGCCTGTCCGCTTTTCCCGATGCCGTCCCCGCACTGCGCCAATTGCGCGACGCACCGTCGCCGTTGTCCGCCTCCATGCCTGCGCCTGCGGGCGGCAAAACCGCGCCGATGGTAACTGCGACGCCCGGTCTCGCGATCCTCTCGAACGGCAATCCGCAAATGCTCGACATTGCCGTGAAGAGCGCCGGCATGACGCGCCTGTTCGACCATGTTCTATCCGTCGATACCGTGCGCGCGTACAAACCCTCGCCCGCGGCCTACTCGCTCGGCACACAAGCCTTCGGCGCCGAGCCGCGCGAGATCGTCTTCGTATCGTCGAACGGCTGGGACGTGGCTGGCGCGAGCTGGTTCGGCTTCACCACTTTCTGGCTTAACCGGCAAAACGCACCCGCCGAAGAACTGGGCGTTACGCCGCATGGCGCGGGCGGAGGCATGAACGATCTGCTCGCTTTTTTGAAGTCTCTCGCGTCGCCCAATCGCAATAGCGGCACCGGCAATCCCGGCGGCAGCCGCCCGCGCCACAGCCCTGGCGCGTGACGGCTATTGCCTGGATTCCACGACGCAATTCAAGCGCATCTCAACATTTGCACCTTTGCAATCTGACCGACCAAGGAGAAACCATGGCGAATCCGCTGTCATCGCAGTCCTCACTGCAGTTGCCGCAGGGCATGGAAATCACGGCTGAGATCAAGCCGGGCTATGAAGCAATCCTCACCCGCGAAGCGCTTGAGCTTGTCGCCGCGCTGCATCGCACGTTCGAACCACGCCGCCAGCAACTGCTGCAGGCGCGCGTCGAGCGCACTAAACGGCTCGACGCCGGTGAGCGTCCGGACTTCCTCGCCGAAACGAAGAGCGTGCGCGAAGGCGACTGGAAGATCGCACCGCTGCCGCAAGATCTGCAGTGCCGCCGCGTGGAGATTACCGGTCCGGTCGAGCGCAAGATGATCATCAACGCGCTGAATTCGGGCGCGGATTCATACATGACCGACTTCGAGGATTCGAACGCGCCGAGCTGGGATAACCAGATTACCGGCCATATCAATCTGAAGGACGCGGTGCGCCGCACGATTTCGCTCGAACAGAATGGCAAGTCGTACACGCTGAACGACAAGATCGCCACGCTGATCGTGCGTCCGCGCGGCTGGCACCTGGACGAAAAGCACGTGACGGTGGACGGCAAGCGCGTCAGCGGCGGTATCTTCGACTTCGCGCTCTTCATGGTTCACAACGCGAAGGAACAGGTCGCGCGCGGCACGGCGCCCTACTTCTATCTGCCGAAGATGGAAAGCCATCTCGAAGCGCGCCTGTGGAACGACATCTTCCTCGCCGCACAGGAAGCCGTGGGCGTGCCGCGCGGCACGATTCGCGCGACCGTGCTGATCGAAACGATCGTCGCCGCGTTCGAAATGGACGAAATCCTGTACGAGTTGCGCGAGCACAGCTCGGGTCTGAACGCCGGCCGTTGGGACTACATCTTCTCGGCAATCAAGAAGTTCAAGAGCGACCGCGATTTCTGCCTCGCCGACCGCTCGCAGATCACCATGACCTCGCCTTTCATGCGTGCCTACGCGCTGCTGCTGCTGAAGACCTGCCATCGCCGCAATGCCCCGGCAATCGGCGGCATGAGCGCGCTGATTCCGATCAAGAACGATCCGGCAGCGAACGAAAAGGCCATGGGCGGCGTGCGCTCGGACAAGGCACGCGATGCGGGCGACGGTTACGACGGCGGCTGGGTGGCGCACCCGGGTCTCGTGCCGATCGCGATGGAAGAATTCGTCAAGGTGCTCGGCGACAAGCCGAACCAGATCGGCAAGCAACGCGATGACGTGCTCGTCACGGCCTCCGACCTGATGGACTTCCGCCCGGAAGCGCCGATCACCGAAGGCGGTCTGCGCAACAACATCAATGTCGGCATTCACTACCTGGGTTCGTGGCTCGCGGGCAATGGCTGCGTGCCGATTCACAACCTGATGGAAGACGCCGCCACCGCGGAAATCTCGCGCTCGCAAGTGTGGCAGTGGATTCGCTCGCCGAAGGGCAAGCTCGAAGATGGCCGCAAGGTCACGGCGGAACTGGTGCGTGCCTTGTCGGCAGAAGAGCTCGACAAGGTGAAGCAGGCCGTCGGCGGCGATACGAAGCCGTACGATCGCGCCGCGCAAATCTTCGACGAAATGTCGACATCGGAGCAATTCACCGACTTTCTGACGCTGCCGCTGTACGAAGAAATCTGAGGCATCCAGGCTGCCTCAGGCACCAGCAATAACGACGTCGTACCAGGCCCGCTTTCACCAGCCACGCAAGATGAAAGAGCGGCCCGGGTCGCAAGGCTGACCGACCGGACGGCCCGACAGGCGCATGCCTGCCGGGCCGTTTTTTTATGCGCACGCGATGTAGCCGCTATGCGTTGTTACGTACACTTGGTGCGCTCGCCGCGAACCGGCGCGAGCATCGCTCAGCGCGTGCTGCGATGCTCGACCCAATCGCCCGATCTGATTTCCGGCAGGCCCTTCACCGCATTGGGCGAGACCGGATAGAAGCGGCAGTTCACGACGTTGCCGTCTACTTTCACCATCACTTCCCGCGCGAGGAAACGATCTTCGACGCCAGGATACACCGCTTCGATCTCATCGAGCACCGCGACCAGTTCATCTTCGATTTCGTAGACGTCACCCGTGACGTCTACGCCCGCTTCGTCGACCACCAGACCTGGATACAGGCCGAAGTCGAACAGATGGCCGCGCACCGTGGCCGTGCCGAGCAGATTCGGCTCGGCGATTTCGTTGCGCGCGGCAGCCTCTCTGAGGTCGTTCACTTCGCCGGCACGCAACGTGCCATATACAAAAACGGTCTGCATCGTCGTTTGCTCTCCTTGATGATGAATTCGGTTCGCCCCGGCTGACGCCGGCGCTTCAGTTCAGCGGCGCGCTCGCCACCAGCACGCCGTCGATATCCGCATAGATCCACTCGCCCGGACGCACCAGCGCGCCCGGCAACTGCACCGGCACGTCGCGCTCACCCGTGCCGAGTTTCTGGCCACGCCGTGGGCAGGTCGCCAGCGCCGCCACCCCGACATTGATTTCGTTGAGTTCCAGCGTATCGCGCACGCAGCCGTTCAGCACGATGCCCGCCCAGCCGTTCTGCTCGGCAATTTGCGCGAGGTTGCCGCCTACCAGCGCGCAACGCAGACTGCCGCCGCCGTCGACCACCAGCACCCGGCCGGCGCCCTTCTCCTCGAGCGTGGCGCGCACGAGCGCGTTGTCTTCGAACACCTTGAGCGTCACCGCCTCGCCGCTGAAACTCTCGGCACGGCTGAAGAGATGAAAGACCGGCTCGAGCACACGCAACGTGCCCAGCGCCAGCAGGTCCTCGTGCGCATCGCACAAGTCGGCGGTGGCGAAGCTCATGGGGGTTCTCCTCGGAATCCGTGCAATCGGGACATTATGCAACGTCAATTCCGACGCAACACCTACAATGAGAAGCCCGCGGTAATTTTGAGCCCGTACCGCCGGGGCCGCACGCCCGGGTCCACGCACGAACGCGCGGTGCCTGGGCGCCGCATGCTCATGGGTTCCACGTCTTCGCAGGCGCTGCTTTATTTGAGTTCCATCCCCTGGATCGATCTTCAATATGAATTCGTCCACTGACCCGGACCCGTCGAGCCAGACCCGCTTCGCCGACATTCCGCCCGAATTCCAGCCGACGCAATCGCATCCGATTCGCGTACGCTCACGGTTGATGCCGTCGGGCTGGCGTATCGCGCGACACACGCATGCGTGGGCGCAGGTGGCCTATGCGTCGCGAGGGGTGCTGCGAGTTGCGACAACCGGCACAACATGGATGGTGCCGCCATCCCGGGCGATCTGGGTGCCGCCGCATGTGACGCACGAAGTGGTCGCGATTGAAGACGCGTTTCTGCGCACGCTCTACATTACCGAAAGCACGGTCCCGGCCGGCCTGGATAGCCCGCGCGTGGTTGAAGTATCGAACCTGCTGCGCGAAGTCATCGCCGCGCTCGACACACCTGGCATTTCAGCGACACGCGAACAACTGCTAGGCGCGCTCGCGCTCGACGAACTGACGCGCTCGGAGCCCCTGCCGCTATCGGTGCCGATGCCCAACGAGAAGCGCTTGCGCGCGCTGTGCGAGGCCGTGATCGCGGATCCGACGCACGGCGACTCGCTCGAACAATGGGCATCGAGTGTCGGTGCGAGTACGCGCACGATCGCCCGGTTGTTTCGTCAGGAGTTAGGCGTGAGTTTTTCGCAATGGCGGCAGCAGGCCATTCTCGCGCGTGCGATTCCGCTATTGAGTCAAGGGCGGCCGCTTTCACACGTCGCACAAGAACTGGGCTACCAGAGTCAGAGCGCGTTCTCGGCGATGTTCCGGCGGGCATTCGGCGCCAGTCCACGCGCGTTCATCGAGCGTGGCGCCGAGCACCGCGTGGAAAGCGCAGCTAGCAGTGCTGCTTCGGAAGCGGACGAAGAGACCGCGCAGAAGTGACGGTGCAAGGGATAACCGCTCGCGGCAATGCGTCAGACGCGCCGCGCCAGATGACGGATCGCGCCGAGTTGCGCCAGACGCGGCCCGGTCAGCTTATACCCCTTGCGCTGATACAAGCGCGCGGCGGGATTGTCGACGAACACGCGCAACTGCAACTCGCGTAGCCCGCGCTCGCGTGCCCACTGATGCGAGATGTCGAGCAGATACGTGCCGGCGCCGAGCCGCCGATGCCCTTCGGCAATCTGCACGTCGCGGATGTGCAGCGAATCCCCTTCTTGCGTGATGCGCAGCACGCCGATCGGCTCGCCATCCACTTCGAGAATGAAATTTTCCGACTCGCGCCAACTGCCGAGAAAGAGATCGCCACGCCAGACCAGATGGTGCCGGCGATAGTAGCCACCCATGTTGTTGCGGGTCAGCGCCTCAGCGAACTCGAAATCGTCCATGCTGGCCTGGCGCAGATAAAACGGTGACGGAGCTTCGGTTGGGTCGAACATGGCGGGACGACGAAGATAAGTCAGGTCAACGGTAAAACAGCCCGCGCGCGCTGGCAATGGCTGTTTGTCCCGAGCATACCCGGACGATACCCAGGCGGACCGGCGGCGGAAATAAAAAAAGCCCACTTCTTTCGAAGTGGGCTTTTTAAAATCTGGCGGAGCGGACGGGACTCGAACCCGCGACCCCCGGCGTGACAGGCCGGTATTCTAACCAACTGAACTACCGCTCCAGATTTTTACAGCGCGGTTTATGAGCCAGGCTCTTTCAACCGCCGCACCGTTCATACTGCCAACCGAACGACGCCGATGTTCTGGCGTCCCCTAGGGGATTCGAACCCCTGTACTCACCGTGAAAGGGTGATGTCCTAGGCCTCTAGACGAAGGGGACAACGTACTGCTTACACCTTTAATGAAAAAGCCCGTTCAGATTTGTATGAACGGGCTTTGTCTGGCGGAGTGGACGGGACTCGAACCCGCGACCCCCGGCGTGACAGGCCGGTATTCTAACCAACTGAACTACCACTCCAGTTTGCCTATCATGACTTGCGAGCGTTGGTTTTTTCTCTGCAAGCTGCGCTGCTTCACTGCTACCAAGCGACGCTGATGTTTGGCGTCCCCTAGGGGATTCGAACCCCTGTACTCACCGTGAAAGGGTGATGTCCTAGGCCTCTAGACGAAGGGGACATAATCTTTTCAGATCTGTCTTTATCTTGCTGCCAACTGACGTTAATTTCGTTTCGCCTGCAGCAAAGACCGATATTCTAACTACGTTACAGCCGTTTGTGAAGTCTTTTTTGCTACAAGCTCCAGACTTCGGAACGACTTCACTCTGCTCTGATGGTGGAGGTAAGCGGGATCGAACCGCTGACCTCTTGCATGCCATGCAAGCGCTCTCCCAGCTGAGCTATACCCCCCTTGCAGAACAGAAACGAGATTCTAGAGGCCAATTTGCGCTTTGTAAATACCCTTTGAGCAATTGCATGCGACTTTTTTCGCAAGTCGCATGCAAACCCTCTCAAGGCAGGCGCGAATGCGCTCAAGCCAACGCTTTTTCGATACGGCTCACGACGACATCGCGGCCAAACAGCATCAGCACGCTGTCGATCGACGGCGTATGCGTGGTGCCCGCCACCAGCAGACGAACCGGCATGGCGAGTTGCGGCATCTTCAGCTTGTGTGCGCCAAGCGTTGCTTTCAACGCTGCGGCGATCGCCTCCTTGGTCCACTCCACCGTCTTGAGCGATGCAGCCAGCTCGGCCAGTGCCGGACGCACGGCATCCGTGACGTGCTGCGCGAGCGCCTCGGCGTCCGGCGCCGGCACGCGATAGAACATCGCCGCGTTCTCGGCGATTTCCTTCACCGTGGAAGCGCGGTCCTTCAGCAGCCCCACTACCGAAGTCAGATCGGCGCCTTGCGCAATCGCGGCTTCGTCGATACCCAACTCGGCGAAGAAAGGCTTGGCGAGTTCCGCGAGGCGCGCGTTGTCCGCTTCCTTGATGTAGTGCGCGTTGAGCCAGTTCAGCTTGTCGTGGTCGTACTGCGCCGGCGACTTGCCCAGATGCTCCAGATCGAACCATTCCACGAACTGCTCGCGCGTGAAGATTTCCGCGTCACCATGCGACCAGCCCAGACGTGCCAGATAGTTGACCACCGCTTCCGGCAGATAACCGGCGTCGCGATAACCCATCACGCTCATCGCGCCATGACGCTTGCTCATCTTCTCGCCCTGCTCGTTCAGCACGGTCGGCAAGTGCGCATACACCGGCGGCTCGGCACCAAGCGCACGCAGAATGTTGATCTGGCGCGGCGTATTGTTGACGTGATCGTCGCCGCGAATCACGTGCGTGATGCGCATGTCCAGGTCGTCCACCACCACGCAGAAGTTGTACATCGGCGTGCCGTCCGGGCGTGCGACCACGAGGTCGTCGAGTTCTTCATTCGATATCTCGATGCGGCCTTTCACTGCGTCGTCCCATGCCACGACACCCGTCAACGGATTACGGAAGCGCAGCACCGGTTGCACGCCTGCCGGCGGCTCCGGCAACACCTTGCCGGGCTCCGGACGCCACGTACCGTCGTAACGCGGCTTTTCGCCCGCTTCACGCTGACGCTCACGCAATGCGTCGAGTTCTTCGGTCGACATGTAGCACGGGTACACGAGGCCGGCATCCCGCATCTGCTTGAGCACTTCGCGATAACGGTCCATGTTCTGCATCTGGTAGAACGGGCCTTCGTCGAAATCTAGGCCCAGCCACTCCATACCTTCGAGAATGGCATCGACGGCTTCGGTACTCGAGCGCTCGACGTCGGTGTCCTCGATCCGCAGCACGAAGCTCCCTTTCATCTTGCGCGCGAACGCCCACGGATAAAGCGCGGAGCGAATGTTGCCGAGGTGGATGAAGCCGGTGGGACTCGGTGCGAAACGGGTGCGAACAGAGGTGGTCATTTGCGGTTACTCGGAAGACAGGCGCCGGCGCCGTGACAGACATTGCCCGTGAAGCGCGGCAGCGGACCGCGCCCATGCAACAGAAAACGCCAGGCATGGGCACGCAGGAAATAAATGTGAGAGCGGAATTATACCTTCCGAACCCGGCTTGCCTGCCCTCGTCCGAACGGCCAGCGGCAGCACACGGGGCGCGCGGAACGCATGCCCCATTGCGCCTGGGCGCTTCGTCTGCAACGTTTCATTACCAGGCCGACGCGCGCCCGGAGCTTTGATTTATGATGTGCGCGCGCTGCGAGTGGGGATAGAACCGCAGCGCATGAGATCGCCGCCGGCGCTCCCGTCCGTTTGACTATCCGTCTGATCGCGGCGCAGCTTGCGCCCATTGTTCCGATCGCGCGCCGGCCATGCCGTTGCTGGAGAACCCGTTGAAACCGTCATCCCCTCGCCTCGCCCGTCGTAACTTCTCATTGGCGGCCGCCTCCGCGGTGCTGGCTGCCTGCACCACGACCGGCGGCAGCAAGACCGATAGCACGCCGGTCGCCGTCACGCCCACGGGCAACATGCCGCCGCTCGACAAACCGCAGCGGCCAATCCGTGTCGGGCTCGCGCTAGGCGGCGGCGCTGCGCGCGGCTTCGCGCACATCGGCGTGATCAAGGCGCTGGAGGCGCGCAATATCCAGGTCGACCTGGTGGCGGGCACCAGCGCGGGCTCGGTAGTCGGTGCGCTGTACGCCTCGGGGATGAACGGCTTTGCGCTGAACAAGCTCGCGCTTTCCATGGACGAAGCGTCGATCAGCGACTGGGCCATGCCGTTTCGCACACGCGGTTTTCTGCAAGGCATCGCGCTGCAAAACTACTTGAATACGACCCTCAACAATCGTCCGATCGAGAAGATGGCCAAGCCCCTCGGTGTGGTCGCCACGGATCTGAAAACCGGCCAGCCGATCCTGTTCCAGCGCGGCAACACCGGCATTGCCGTGCGCGCATCGTGCAGTGTGCCGTCGATTTTCGAGCCGGTGAAAATAGGCGGCCATGAATACGTGGACGGTGGCCTGGTGAGCCCGGTGCCGGCCTCGTTCGCACGCAGAATGGGCGCGGATTTCGTGATCGCCGTCGACATCTCGCAGCGCCCGGAAAGCGGGCTCACCGCCAGTTCGTTCGATGTGCTGATGCAGACCTTCACGATCATGGGCCAGACGATCAAGACCTATGAACTCGACAAGTACGCGGATGTCGTGATCCGGCCGAATCTCGCCGCCATGAGCGGCAGCGATTTCTCGCAGCGCAACGCCGCGATTCTGGCCGGAGAGGAAGCGGTGGCGAAGATGATGCCAGAGTTGCAGCGCAAGCTCGCCGCGAGCCGCGCCGCGGCCTGACCCGCCGCCGAAGTAACGCCGGGTACACCACCGGCATACTCCAACTCCCGTCACGCGCGTTGCGTCGAACGGGCCGGAGTTCAGCCCGAAAGACTCGCCGGCAGCTAGGCAAGCACCCAAACGCAAAAAGCCTGCTTCAGAAGAAGCAGGCTTTTTTCGCACCGGCACTACCCGTGCGGGCCGAATCAGTTACTGATTACCGCCGATCGACGCATTCACGCGCTTGCGCAGATCTTCACCGTCCTGATAGGACGTTTCGATCCGGCGTGCGCCCGTGAAGCGCTTTTCCCAGTAACCGCTATCCATATCGTCGACGCGGATCGTGCTGCCCGTGGACGGCGAATGCACGAACTTGTTGTCGCCGATGTAGATGCCCACGTGCGAGAACGTACGGCGCATCGTATTGAAGAACACCAGATCGCCCGGCTTCAGGTCGCTCACGCGAACCTTTTCGCCCACGCGGCTCATTTCCTCGGCGCGACGCGGCAGCGCCATACCGAGCGTGTCTTGGAACACGTAGCGAACGAACCCGCTGCAATCGAGCCCCGAATCGGGCGTATTACCCCCCCAACGGTAGCGAACGCCGATCATGTTCAGCGCACCGACCACCACATCGCCCGCTTTGCCGGCCATGCCGGACAGGAACGATTTGGCGCCGCCGTCGTTGTCGGTAGCGGGCTGTTGCGAACTGAGAGGGGACAAAGAATTCGACCCAGTGGGGGTCGAATATGAGGCATTCTGACTCAAACTGCTTACTTCGTCGGCGAACGCGCCGGGAGCTGCTGCCATCAAGACGCCAATGAACATCCCGGCGACGACGCGCGTGCAAGCCTGGGTTAGGTTTCTGTGCTGCATTGGTCGGTATTTTTTGCCTAAAAATCAGTGGGCTACGGAAAAAAGTTTGGTCGATACTAGCCAGTAAGTATTCGTGTGTCAAAACAAATAGAAAAATACAATCGAGACACGCACCCAATTGGTGAAAGAGTGCAAAATCAGTGATCCAGCGCCGCTTTCAGCAGCTTTCGAGTGTAAGGGTGCGCCGGTGTCGCAAAAATCTGCTCAACGTCGCCGCTTTCGACGATCGAACCGTTTTGCATGACCGCAACACGATGTGCCATCGCCCCGATCACGGCCAGATCGTGGCTGATGAAAACGAAGCCGAGGTTGTACTTCTGCTGCAATCCGGCGAGCAGTTTCAGCACCTGCTGCTGGATCGACACGTCGAGCGCACTGGTCGGTTCGTCGAGGATCAGAATGCGCGGCTCCAGCACCAGCGCGCGCGCAATCGCGATCCGCTGACGCTGGCCGCCGGAAAACTCATGCGGATAGCGGTACAACACAGTCCGATCCAGACCGACTTCGCGCAGAACCGACACTACCTTGTCGCGCCGTGCCTCCTGGCTCATTTGCGGCCGATGCAAAGCGAGCCCTTCTCCGATGATCCGCTCGATGGTCTGGCGTGGTGAAAGCGAACTGAACGGGTCCTGAAAGACAACTTGCATATTCGAGCGTAAGGCAGTCTGTTCAGGGCCGCGATAGCTGCCAAGCGCCCTGCCCTGAAACTCGATCTCGCCGTGCGCCGTGCGTTGCAAACCGAGCAGGGCCATCGCCAGCGTCGATTTGCCCGAACCCGATTCGCCGACGATGCCGAGCGTCTCGCCCTGGCGCACCGCCACGCTCGCATCGGCGACCGCGCGGAAGTGCCCCGAGCGAAACCAGCCGCCCACGCCCGGAAGTTTCGTTTTGAAGTCGACCGAGACGTTGCGTGCCTCGAGCAGCACGGGTGAGATCGGCAGCACGGGTACCACCGTGCGTTGCGGACGGCTTGCCAGCAGGCGTTGTGTGTACGGATGCTGCGGCGCTTCGAACACCTGCTCGACGGAACCGCACTCCACCAGTACGCCCTTCTCCATCACCGCGATACGTTGCGCGAAATGCCGCACCAGATTCAGGTCGTGCGTGATCAACAGCACCGCCATGCCACGCTTCTCAGCTTCGTCGCGTTGCAACTCCAGCAGCAACTCGACGATCTGTGCGCGGATCGTCACGTCGAGCGCCGTGGTCGGTTCATCGGCGAGCAACAGACGCGGACGGCACGCGAGCGCCATGGCGATCATCGCGCGTTGCCGCTGACCGCCCGAGAGCTCGTGCGGGTAGCTATTCACGCGCTTGCCGGGTTCCGCGATACCCGTGCGCCCCAACAGCGCCACGGCGCGCTTGCGCGCCTCGTTCGCCGCGACGCCGTCGTGCACGACGATCGTCTCCGCGATCTGGTCGCCCACCGTATAAAGCGGATTGAGGGCGGTCATCGGCTCCTGGAAGATCATCGCGATATCCGAGCCGCGCATGCCGCGCATCTGGCGCTCGCTTTTGGCAAGCAGATCCTCGCCGTCGAAGCGGATCGCCCCGCTCACCTGCGCATCGCTCAACAGACGCAGGATCGACAGCGCCGTCACGCTCTTGCCCGAGCCCGACTCACCGACCAGTGCGACCCGCTCGCCGCGTTGAATCGCGAGCGTTACGTCGTTCACCGCGACGGCGTCGCCGAAGGTCACATGCAGACGACCGAGCTCCAGCAGCGGCGGCGTGATGCCGTGTTGTGCGTCGTTCTGAACCTTGGTGCTCACTGGCTGCCTCCGGCGCGCATGGCGTCAGCAATACGGGTATCCAGCGCATTGCGCAGCGCATCGCCCATGAAGGTCAGAAGCAGGAGCAGCACAACCAGCACGCCGAACGTGGATAGCGAGATCCACCACGCGTCGAGATTCGCTTTGCCCTGGGCAAGCAGTTCACCGAGGCTAGGTGTCGGCGACGGCACGCCGAGGCCGAGAAAATCGAGGCTGGTGAGCGCGAGAATCGAGCCGCTCATGGTGAACGGCAAGAATGTGATGACCGGTGTCAGACTGTTCGGCAGTATGTGCCGCCACATGATCTGCCAGTTCGACAGGCCGATCGCCCGCGCCGCGCGCACATAGTCCTGCTGGCGATTGCGCAGAAACTCCGCGCGCACGTAGGCCGCAAGGCCGACCCAGCCAAACAGCGACAGCAGCACGATCAACAGAATGAAGCCCGGCTCGAAGATCGAAGCGAAAATGATCAAGAGATACAACTGCGGCATCGCGGTCCAGATTTCGATCAGGCGCTGCCCGACAATGTCGATACGCCCTCCGAAATATCCCTGCACCGCGCCCGCGGCAACCCCGAGTACCGTGCCGATCAAGGTCAGCACCAGACCGAATTCGACCGACACGCGAAAGCCATACAGAAGACGCGCGAGCAGATCACGGCCACGGTCGTCGGTACCGAGCCAGTTGTCGCGCGACGGCGGTGCCGGGTTTGGCGCTTTCGAGAAATAATTCAGCGTGTCGTAGTAGTACGGGTTCGGTGGATACACCGCGAAATTACCCGGCGCGTCGAAACGATGCCTGATATACGGATCGAGATAATCGGCAGGCGTCGGAAAGTCGCCGCCGAAGGTGGTCTCCGCGTATGTCTTGAACATCGGGAAATACAGTTGACCTTCGTAGCGCACCACGAGCGGTTTGTCGTTCGACCATAGCGGCCCGGCGAGGCTCGCCGCGAACGCGACGACGAATATGATCAGGCTCCAGTAGCCGAGGCGCTGCTGGCGAAACCGCCGCCAGATGCGTCGCCAGGGCGTTGGCGAGACGAAAGCGCGAGCCGGTTCGGTGCGCGCCGCCGCATCGGTTGAAAGGCGGGCTCGATTCATCTGCGCTCCAGTTGTTCGAATTGGATGCGGGGATCGACCCACACATAGCAAAGATCGGAAATCAGATTGGTCGCAAGACCGATCAGCGTGAACAGATACAAGGTGCCGAGCACCACCGGATAGTCGCGCCGCACCACGGATTCGTACGACAGCAGGCCGAGTCCGTCGAGCGAAAACAGCGTCTCGATCAACAGGCTGCCGGTGAAGAACGCCGCGATGAACGCCGACGGAAAACCGACGATCAAGGGCAGCATTGCATTGCGAAACACGTGCTTCCACAGCACACGCTTTTCCGACAAACCTTTGGCACGCGCGGTCAGCACGTACTGCTTGCGGATTTCATCGAGGAAGGCGTTTTTCGTCAGCATCGTGACGACAGCGAAGCTGCCCACCACCGAGGCCGTGATCGGCAGCGTGATGTGCCACAGGTAGTCCAGAATCTTGCCGCCCCAACTCAACTGCGCCCAGTTGTCCGAGGTGAGATTGCGCAGCGGGAAAAGCTGCAGGAAGCTGCCGCCGCCGAACAGCACCAGCAGCAACACGCCCAGCACGAAGCCCGGAATCGCGTAACCGACCAGCACCACGAGGCTCGTCGCGAAATCGAAGCGCGAACCGTTGCGCACAGCCTTGGCTATCCCCAGCGGCACCGATATCAGGTAGGTCAGGAAGAAGGTCCATAAGCCAATGCTGATCGATACCGGCAACTTCGAAATGATTAGCGACCACACGCTTCGGTGGCGGAAATAGCTCTGACCAAGGTCGAATGTCGCGAAGCGTTTCAGCATCAGGACATAGCGCTCGAGCGGCGGCTTGTCGAAGCCATACAGTGCTTTCAGTTGCGCGATCTGCTGCGCGTCTACGCCGCTATGCGAGCGCAGACCGAACGGTGCGCCGTTTTCGGCGCCTTTACGCAGTTCGTGCTGCATCTGCTCGACCGGGCCGCCCGGGACGAACTGGATCACGACGAAGGTCAGCGTCAGCACACCGAGCAAGGTCGGAATCATCAACAGCAGGCGTTTTAGGATGTAGCTCCACATGGCGTCGGTTCCGGTGCGAAGGCAGTGAATGAATGACGCGTCAATGCGCCTCAGGTTGCGGTTGCGGTTGCGGCGATTGCGGCGGTTGCGGCTGTGCATACCACCACATCGTCGTGATCCAGCCTTCCGCGCCATAGTACAGAGGCAAGGTTTTGGGCCATGCGAGACCGCGTTTGAAGGCGATCCGGTGCGTGGCGCTGTACCACTGTGGAATCACATAGTAGCCATGCATCAGCACGCGGTCGAGCGCATGCGTTGCGTCGACCAGTTGCTCCAGCGTCTGCGCATGCACCAGCGCTTTCAGGATCGCGTCGACTGCCGGCGACTTGAGTCCGATTATGTTGTCCGAGCCTGGCGTGTCGGCAGCCTTGCTGCCGAATCGTTCGATCTGCTCCGAACCGGGCACCTGCACGTCCGGCATGCGAATCGTAGTCGTGTCGAAGTCGAATGCGTCGAGTCGCTTCTGATAGACCGCGAAATCGGATACGCGAAACGTTGCCTTGATGCCGAGCTTTTGCAGGTTGCGAATGTACGTCGCGACGATCGGCGACATCGCCGCTTCGGAGCTGGAGTCATCGAGAATTTCGAATTCGAATGGCTGGCCCTGGGCGTTACGCAACGCGTTGTCGCGATAGGTCCAGCCGGCCTGCTGCAACAGCGCGCGTGCCTGCAAGAGGTTGGCGCGCAGCGAACCCGGCGGATCCGTGTCCGGCTGCTTCGGCGGTGGACCGAACACCGCCGGATCGAGTTTCGCGCGCCACGGATCGAGGAGCGCGAGTTCGCCCGGCGAAGGCAGGCCCTTCGCCTGCAGATCCGTATTGGCGAAGAAACTGTCGATACGCGTGTACTGATTGAAGAACAACTGGCGGTTCAACCACTGAAAATCGAATGCGAGATCGAGCGCCTTACGCACTCTCACGTCCTGGAACAACGGCCGGCGCAGATTGAGGATGAACCCCTGCATGCCGGTGCCGTTATGCTGCGGAAATTCGCGCTTGATCAACTCGCCACTATCGAATTTCTTGCCGACGTCGCGCCGCACCCAATTGCGTGCGATGTATTCGACCATTGCATCGTATTCGCCCGCCTTGAACGCTTCCAGCCGCGCGACGTTATCCGAATACAGCTTGTAGACGATCCGATCGAAATTATTGGTGCCGACCCGCACCGGCAACGTCGCCCCCCAATAATTCGGATCGCGCCGATACGAAATCGTGCGGCCGTTGTCGTACTGATCGATCAGATAAGGTCCGCTGCCAATCGGTTTTTCAAAGGCCAATTGATCGAACGCAATCCGGCTGCCGTCCGGTTTCATGCCCCACTTGCGCGAGAACACCGGCATGCTGCCCACCAGCAGCGGCAACTCGCGATTGCGTTGATGAAACTCGAAGCGGATCGTATGCGGGTCCATGACTACCGCGCGCGTGATCTCGCCGAAGATCGATGCGAACTGCGGCGCGGCCTGTGGGCTCTTCAATGTGTCGAGCGAAAACTTGACGTCGTCGGCGGTAACCGGATCGCCGTTCGAAAAACGTGCGCGCGGATTGATATGGAAGGTGGTCGAGAGGCCGTCGGGCGCGATATTGATGTCGTCGGCGAGCAAGCCGTAGGCGCTGGCCACTTCGTCGCTGCTGCCGATGGTCAGGCTTTCGAACAGCATCTCGAGGCCCGGGGCCGGATTGCCGCGCAGCGTGAATGGGTTGAATTTATCGAAGCTGGTGAGCCGGTTCGGATTGGCCATCACCAGCGTGCCGCCTTTGGGGGCATCCGGGTTGACGTAGTCGAAGTGTTTGAAACCCGCGGGATATTTCGGTTCGCCATATTGGGCGATCGCATAAACCGCGTGGGCCGCGGGTGCCGCGAGCAGACCGGCCAGGACGAACCCACCGCACAGCGCGGCGGCGCATGCGTCGCGCCAGGTGTGAGGCACAACCCGCGGCACAAGCCGCGCCACAACCGGTACACCGACACGCGATAGCCTGTGAATCACACGGCACCAAAGTGCACGAGGCGTTTGAACCCATCGCGAGCCAGTTGTCATAAGGGCCTTGTTAGTCAGTGGGCAATAGCAATGTGAAAGGATTCTACCCAATAAAGCTGCGCAATCCGCACATCTCATCGCCGCGGCGTTCAGGTGCGTGGTAAGCAAACCTCACTGGGAGAATTCATGGGCTTCGTCGCTGGTAAACCGATCCTGCCGACCGGCCTGCCGTCGAACTGTTCGGTTGGTTGTGGCGTCGCGACCATAGCCGACTGAGCAGGCACGAGGCACCGCGTCTGCAATGTTCAACGCGCACTTTCGGCTCGGTATACAGGTTTCGCGAGTGCAATAAAAAAACCGCCCGGGACGGGCGGTTTTTTTGACACGGCAATCGCGTCGACTCCAGCTTACTAATGGCTCAATGCCAGCCGCGACGATTGTCGTAGTGATCACGGCGGTAGTCGTAGCGGCCCGGGGGATGATGGCGGTACCAGTCGTCACGCGCCCAGTAGCGGCGGCCATCCCAGTAGCGGTCGCCGTGCCAGCCGATCACGATCGCCGGGCCACCGTAGTACACAGGAGCCGGTTGGTAGACAACAGGCGGCGGAGGCGGCGGCGGCGGTGCATAAACCGGAGCGGGAGCGACGTAGACCGGCGCGGGGATACCGATGTTGACGCCGACGCTCAGACCGCCGGCCATTGCAGCACCCGACGCAGCCAACCCGAGAACCCCGATCAGAAGCGGAACAATACGTGCGGACTTCATTGATCACCCTTTTGGAGAATGTGTGTTGTTGGCCGAAATATAGCGCAAGGCAGCCGTCCGCGTATTTCAACTTTGTAATAACTGATGCATAACATCGCGCCGCTAGCAGCCTCGTTACGTCTCGTTACATTGGACAAAGGTTTGGTGAAAAAGTCGTGGCGGCGTAATCGAACCGCCTCACTGCCGTCTCGCTGTTAGGCGCCCATCTGTTGGTAAATTGCGCCTGCTTCACTACCCTCTCTGCCTTCACCGCTGCGAGGCAATCCTGGCTGCTGTTCCCACCTGCGCCAGTCCATCCGGCCGCCGGCATCTGGATCACTTTTGCAGGTGCGGACTGCCGAAGCACCCCAATCGGTAGGATATCGAATTATTTTTTGCGGTACGTAACAAGCCCAGATGAACGCCGGAACCCGTCCCCTACCGGTCGCCGTTCCCTTCCTGCACGTTCGCACAAGTCCGACTCATGAACGTGCGCCTTCGCCTTCCAAGACCAGATGGGTTGCAAAGCGCCTGGGCGCCCCAGCTACTCCCCTCCGCGATTGCTACAACGCCCTGCCGCGCTGTCCCGCACAGTCACCAAAACGAACATTTGATGTTCGAAAGAACATTTTTTCATTTTCCACAAGCCATCGGTCGTCCGACCTCAATTCCACCAGAACCGGCCAAAAAAGGCTTACTTCAATGGATATTTCAAGAAACTCAACCACTTAATCCATGGTTTTCCCTGGTGCACCGACGCTCAAGCAGTGATACGATGACTGACACTAAACGAAGCTAAATGTTCGAATTCGCGCATGCCTGCCGTCAGCGGCCAGTCAGCGGACACATTGGGTACGGAGACGATTTTGAAAACAATCATTGGTTTGCGCTGGTGGATCATCGCGCTCGTGTGTGCCGGGACGATCGTCAACTATCTGTCGCGCAACGCCCTCGGTGTAATGGCGCCTCAATTGACGCAGCTGTTGCACATGAGCACCAAGCAGTACTCGTACGTGGTTGGCGCATTCCAGGTCGGCTATACGATCATGCAGCCGGTATGCGGCCTCGTCATCGATCTGATCGGCCTGCGCCTGGGCTTTGCGCTGTTTGCCTGCCTTTGGTCGTTGACGGGCGTCCTGCACGGCTTCGCGAGCGGCTGGCTTTCGCTCGCGGCCTTGCGTGGACTCATGGGGTTGAGCGAGGCCGTCGCCATTCCGGCAGGCATGAAAGTGGTCGCGGAGTGGTTTCCCAATCGCGAGAAGTCCGTGGCGGTGGGGTACTTCAATGCAGGCACGTCGCTCGGTTCGCTGCTCGCTCCGCCGCTCGTCGTCTTCCTGTCGCTGAGATACGGCTGGCAAAGCGCATTCGCGGTGACCGGCGCGCTCGGCTTCGTCTGGGCCGCCGTCTGGTATGTGCTGTACCGCTCGCCGAGCGATCACCCGCGCATTGGCGAGGCCGAGCGCGAGACGATTGTCAGCGGACAAACACCGGGCGCGCCGCAGCGACGCAGCATCCGCGAAGTCCTGCGTACGCGCCGCTTCTGGGCGATTGCACAGGCGCGTTTCTTCGCGGAACCCGCGTGGCAAACCTTCAGTTTCTGGATCCCCCTTTACCTCGCGACGCAACGCCACATGGATCTGAAGCAGATCGCGCTGTTCGCATGGCTGCCGTTTCTCGCCGCCGACCTTGGTGGACTTTTCGGCGGCTACCTGTCGCCGTTCCTGATGAAGCATTTCCGCATGCCGCTGATCGCCTCACGAATCGCAGGCGTGGTGCTCGGCGCTTTCATGATGCTCGGACCCGCCTGCATCGGTCTCGTCGCCTCGCCATACCAGGCAATCGCGCTGTTCTGCGTGGGCGGCTTCGCGCATCAGATGATCTCGGCGCTCGTCAACACCCTGGCAGCCGACGTGTTCGACCCCAGCGAAGTCGGCACGGTCGCCGGATTTGCCGGGATGTCCGCGTGGATCGGCGGCCTGGGCTTTTCGCTGCTGGTCGGCGCGCTGGCCGATTCGATCGGCTACACGCCGCTATTCGGCGCCCTCGGCGCGTTCGACCTGATCGGCGCCACCTTGCTGATCATTCTGATGCGCGGCGTCACTCGCGAAGCGCGTCCGCATCAAGTCGACAACCATGCCAGCCCCGCTGCGTGACCTCACTCGAAGACCCATCATGCGTTCATTGACGAATCTGAAACATCCACCGCGCTTTTCGCTGGCCTCGCATGCCGGCAATCACATCGTTCTCGCCACGCAGGAAAACTGCCGGATTGAACTGTTCGTTCTCGCCGACGACATCATCCGGGTACTCGTGCTGCCGGACGGCGAAACGCACGGTCCGCGGACGTGGTCCATCGCTCCGGGCGCCGACGACGTTCCGCTCGAAGGCCGCGAACGCCGGGACGTAAGCGATTTCACGCCGCCCAGCTTCGACGTATCGGCCGACGCCGAACAGGTTGTCATTGAAACGGCGCGCGTGCGTTTGACCGTCACACTGAACGGCGGATTCTGCGCATGGGACATCCTGCACGACGCGGCATGGCATCGCGTGATGAGCGATCGCAAGACCCAGGCATACAACTTCGGCTGGTGGGACGCGCGCGCGTATCACTACATCGAGCGTCGCAAGGACGAAATGTATGTGGGCCTCGGAGAGCGTGCCGGTTCGCTCAACCGCGCGGACCAGGCCTACGAAATGCGCAACATCGACGCGATGGGCTATAGCGCGCGCACCACGGATCCGCTCTACAAGCACATCCCGTTCTACGTCACGTGGCAGCCGCAAACGTCGACAGGATTCGGCCTGTTCTACGACACGCTCGCCGATTGCCGCTTCGACATGGGCCGCGAGCTCGACAACTATCACGGCCACTACCGGCACTTTGTCGCCGAACATGGCGACCTCGACTATTACTTCATCGCGTCTGCGGGTACGCCCCTTCACGCGGTGCGCCGCTTTACGTGGCTGACCGGACGCCCGGCCTGGATGCCGAAATGGGGCCTGGGCTACTCGGGGTCGACGATGAGCTACACCGACGCGCCCGACGCCCAGCACCGAATGGGCGAATTCATCGAGCGCTGCCGCGAGCACGACGTGCTGTGCGATTCATTCCATTTGTCGTCGGGCTATACGTCGATCGGCGCGAAGCGTTATGTGTTCAACTGGAACCACGAGAAGTTTCCCGATATCGACGGCTTCGTGCAGAGCTATCTCGGGCATGGCGTTCGTCTGTGCGCGAACATCAAACCCTGTCTGTTACAGGATCATCCGGCCTTCGACGAAGTGGCACGCGCCGGCCTGCTGATCGCATCGCGCAACGGCGATCCGGCATGGGTGCAGTTCTGGGACGAAGTGGGCGCATATCTGGATTTTACGAACCCCGCCACCATCGACTGGTGGAAAGCTCGCGTGAAAGACAGTCTGTTGAAGTACGGCATCGCGGCAACCTGGAACGACAACAACGAATTCGAAATCTGGTCGCCCGACGGGATCGCTCAGGGCTTCGGCCAACCGTATCCGGCACGCGAGGCAAAGGTGCTGCAAACGCAGTTGATGATGCGCGCCTCGCACGACGCGCAGCGCGAACATGCGCCCGAGCGTCGCCCGTTCCTCGTGTCCCGCTCAGGCGGCGTCGGCATGCAACGCTATGTGCAGACATGGTCCGGCGACAACTATACCTCGTGGGAAACGCTGCGCTTCAATCTGAAGATGGGTCTTGGGCTAGCCATGTCCGGCGTGTCGAACAGCGGCCACGATATCGGCGGATTCTCGGGTCCGGCGCCGGACCCGGAATTGCTCGCACGCTGGGTCGCCTTCGGCATCTTCCTGCCGCGTTTCAGCATTCATTCCTGGAACGACGACGGCACGGTCAACGAACCCTGGATGCACCCCGAAGTCACGCGACAGGTGGCGGATCTGATCAAACTGCGCTACCGGCTGATCCCCTACCTGTATGAGTTGCTGTGGCAATCGCACAGCGCCTATGAACCGGTATTGCGTCCGATGTTCGCCGAGTTTCCGCACGATCCGCGCTGTCTCGTCGACGGCGACGACATGATGCTGGGTTCGTCGATGCTGGTTGCACCGGTGGTCGAGGCGGGTCAATCGACGCGCGACGTTTATCTGCCGGCCGGCACGCATTGGGTGTCGTACTGGAGCGGTGAGGTGTTCGACGGCGGTCAGACGGTGAACCTGCCGGCTCCATTCGAACAGCCGGTGACATTGCTGCGCGAAGGCAGCGTGATTCCGTTGAACATCGCTGAACAGCACTTTGGCCGCCCCGCCGATGAACGTGCATTCATCGCTGTGCCGCACATCGGCACGGGCACCGCTCGCGGCGGTTGCGTCGAAGACGACGGTGAAAGCGAAGCCTGGCGCACGGGCGAGCAAGGCCGCTGGAATGTAGCGATTACAAGCGACGCGAGCACCTTGCGCGTTTCAGTCGCGCGAGAAGGCTGGATTCAGCAGCCGCAGCAAGAAGTCCGGCTGTTCGTGCCGGCAAGCGACGTGCGCGAGGTCGTTTGCACCGACGGCAAGCTGGTATCCGACCAGACGGCTGACGGCTGGCGATGTCTGACAATTTCCATCGCCCACTAGTCACGCATGCATCACCGACCTGTAGTGCAACACCCATATCCAATCCGGAGACCTGTTAGCCATGAACTCATTGAAGCGCGCGCGTACACGCGCACTCGTCCTCTCGTGCCTGCCGTTGGCGGGCACCGTGCTGTCGAACGGCGCGTCAGCGCAAAGTAGCGTGACGTTGTACGGCATCGTCGATAATGCCTTCGCCTACGCGAGCAACCAGAAGGGGCACTCCAACTTCTATATGAGTCAGGGCAACTTGCAGGCAAGCAAGTTCGGCCTGCTCGGCGCGGAAGATCTTGGCGCCGGCACGAAGGCGATTTTTCGGCTCGAAAGCGGCTTCAACTCGCTGACCGGCGCACAAAGCAGCTCAGGCTACATTTTCAATCGTCAGGCGTATGTCGGACTGAGCAATGACAAGTACGGGACGGTGACGCTCGGCCGCCAGTACACACCTTACTTCCAGATGGTCGGCGCACTTGGACCAACAGGTGTACTAACGGGTGCTACAGGCGCTCACCCCGGCGATCTCGACGCACTCGACACCACGTTGCGCCTCAACAATTCGGTAACCTACCTGTCGCCGAACCTTGCCGGTTTGCAATTCAGCGCGCAGTACGGTCTGGGCGGCGTGCCGGGCAGCGTGGCCAGCGGCAGCCAGTTCAGCGCAGCGGCGCGCTACGACTACCAGCCGTTCGCGATCGCGGTGGGCTATGTGAAATTGAAAGACATCGCGACGAGCCAGGCGCTCGGCACTTATGCCGTCAATTCGCCGATCAACAGCGGCTATGCGACGGCGCGCAGCGCGCAGCTTTTTGCCGCGGCGGCTCGCTACACCCACCAGGACCTGATGGTCGGTGTCAACTATTCGAACGTGCAATACACGCCGGGCTCCGCTTCGCTGTTCACCGGCGAGGGTGTGTTCAATACGTACGGCGTGATTTCCACGTACAGGATCACGCCTGCTGTGACTCTCGGTGCGGGCTATAGCTACACACAGGCGAGCAAGGCGAATGGCATCGACGATGCCGCGCGCTATCACCAGATCTCGCTCGAGCAGACGTACAACCTCTCCACCCGTACCACGATATATGCGCTTGAGGCGTATCAGCACGCGAGTGGCAAGACGCTGGTGTCGGCGGGTACCAGGACGGGCATTACTGACGCCGTGGCTGTTGTCGGCGACTCGCAGAATACGACGCCGTCGTCGGGCCCGTCGCAATTCGTCGGCATGGTGGGGCTGCGGCACGCGTTTTGATACCGATGGCAGCTTGAGTGTCGCTTCAGAGTGAGGGAAATTCTGGAGCGGAAAAAACAAAACCCCGCAGAGCCGAGACTCTGCGGGGTTTGCCGCCATTGCTGGCGGAGACGGAGGGATGCCAAATCGCCCGGAAAGCCTTTACAGGCAAGGCTCCGAAAAAACACCTTTCCGCTACCCATACTCCTACCCATATTCAAAAAGACCCCGTTTTTCCGCTGTCTAGGACGGTCCGATTCCCGATTTCAACCCGCCAAAACACGGTTCGAATCCCAATTCAACGCCGCCCACGGATCGATGACTGCTATTTCACGCCCGGAGAAATCCTTCATTGCGCGTGGCCAGTGCGGCCCCTCTTGAACGCGCACAAGCAGCGATCATGGCGTCGAACTGGCTGATCGGTCTGCCCGGGTTTTTACGCGTCACCGCAATCCTTGCGTACTCGTCCGCCGCATCATGGTCGAATCCCAGAAGCCGGCCTGCAAAGTCCTCGGCGAAAATCGCATCGACTGCTGCAGACAACGCCCTCCTCCGGGTGCCATCCGGCCGAAGATCAAAGACCGTAGAGGATGTCGGCACGGATTACTGTCGTCGTGAAAAGCGCCGCGCGCGGCTGTGCAGCTAGCCACGCCATCACTTTGACGTCAGGCAGAGGCCTCAACATCTTCGACAGAACGTTCGTGTCAAGAACGATCATGCGCCGAGGTCCACTCCTTCCCGAATCCGTCGCGTGGCGGCAATTCCAGGTCGATGCCCCCGAGCGGCTCGATCCGGCTCCGGATCGATTCAGCTAGGTTGCGCTGAAGATCGATGGATTCGGTCGAGAGAGCAGCACGGAGACTATCTCGAGCCTCGACCCCTAGTGATCGTCCATGCTGCGCCGCCTCACCGCGCAGACGCGCTTTGAGTTGTTCGTCAATATCTCGGATCGTCGTGCTCGACATCTTGGCCTCCATCATTGGTGGCACTTTAATCAATGATGGCATGATTCTCAACTGATGGTACTTGGCTGCTGCCTATGTTGACAGGACGCCGCAGACGAAAATGTGGTTCTCAGCGTGGCAAGCTCACGATTTGTGCGCGCCAATCCGGTAATTTGTGTCAATCCAGCGCTTCGCCCACTCGATGCCACGCTCGTAGGCTTGCTATCGATAGACCCGGTTGCCCAGATCAGAGAACACGAACCGCTCTCCGTCGTCACGTTCGATTACCACGACGGTCATCCGTAGGCCGAGTACGTCGACAATGATCGCGATGGCAGCGCAGTTGACGTGCTCATATGCGAGCATCTGCTTCAGGGTCTTGCTGGTGAGGCCGACGCGTTTTGCGATCTCCTTCGTGCCTTTGGCTTTGACGGCATGGCCGAGGGACGTACGGATTTTTCCTGAGTCGCCGCTCTCGAAGGCCTCAGCGAGGTAGTGGCGGATGGTCTCGTCGTCGGTCAGCTACTCGGACGCGTCGAATGGTTTTGCTTTTGTCATGTGGTCAAAATAAAGAAGCCCGCGATGCCGGTCGGCGTGTCGCGGGCTTGGTGCCGTGAGTAGGGGTGTTAGGCGAACGACATTTCGAGGCTGATGCCTGAATAGTTCACCCGTGGTACGACCTCGCGGCCATCGCCCTTCTCGAAGTACACAATGCCGTACCGCTCCATCGTCTTAAGCGTGCGCGAAAGGTTGGACTTGGCCCGTCCGGACGTTACGGACAACTCCGTCAATGAAGCCGGATTCGTCTTGGCAATCAGAGCGAGCAACGCCTGATTTTTTCCCGACAGCACTTGCGCGAACGACTCAGGCGACGAAAACCAGATCTTCGGCTCGTCAGGTGACGGCTTGTATTCGCCCCGCGCGATTGCCATCGTCCGGGCCTTGAATTGCTCCATCGGGGCAATCCCGACTTTCAGGATGTGTTCGTTAGTCATCGCTCTCGCTCCTTTCCTTCATCACTGTTTCGACTTCGGTCCAGAAGTCTGCAAGCAGTGTCGCGGCATCCATGTAATCGTAGAACCGGATGCGCTCGCCAGCGTGCTTGTGGTCGTACTCGATCCGCGTCCGTGCGCCGGGGCCTGCACCCTCCCTGACCGGATGCGCGTTATCGAATCCCAACAGGCGCGTACCCTTCTCATCGTGCAACGTCAGGGAATATTTCAATCCGTGTGGGCGCTCCGGTGATACTGCAATGCGCACTACTTCAAATTTCACCCAGCAACACCCGGTATCGTCGACGGTGTACATCACGCCGTCCAGCTCGAGCAGGGTGTCCAGGCTGTGGTCTCGATCTGTCATGGCCTGCATGTTATCATCGGATGACAACTAAAGCAAGGAATGCCCCGATTTCCGGGAAAACCCGAGCACGCGCAGCCTCGATGTACCTTGCACCGCCTGCGCAGGCTCACACCGCTGAACCTGAACTCGACTGGAATGAAAGATGCCGGTAATCAGAATCGCAGTTGATGAAGACGATCCAGACGCTGGCCGGTATGCGGCTGCAGTAATGGCTGCGACGCTCGCGATGGCGGCTGAGCCATTACCGGAATTGCCGGCGCAGGGCAAACGGAGCAAGCCTGAAAAAACGCTGCCGGAGAACAAACATCAGCTGACGCGCAAGCAGCACGTCTTTCCCGTGCGCAGCATCGAACGGTTTGTCGATCAAAGCGGGCGCATCGCCGTATTCGACATGCTCAGGGTCAAGGAGCGTCCTGCTCGACCGGAGGACATCCTGTTTTGCGCGCGACGTGCATGGGACCAGCAGACAGAAGATGACATGACGCAGATCGAAAACAGATTTCAGGAGGTCGTACAGCCGATCACTGAAGGCCTGATCAACACGATAGCGCCCGAGCACAAGCCCGCGATCGATGCCATGTTTGCGCTTTGGGTTATGCGGACACGCTTCCGGGGACTTGCTGCCCAGGAACTTCAACTGTTCGGTGTTCCTGGATACGACATGACCAAGGCTCGCGAGGAGCATTTGGAGAGCGCTGATCGCGTGTTCGTGAGAAAAGGGGGAAAGGTGCCCACGCGGCAGATCAACGGGGCACAACTGCGAATGCGTGTGAGTGGTTACACGCGCGATCTTGCCGCCGCGCTCGGCGGATGGGGCGTCGTTCATGCGCAAGCTGGCGAATTCATTGTGCCGGACGTTCCAACGCTCAAAATGACCACCTTCCTCCCACTGTCCCCGATGTTGGCCCTCATCGGTGCCGTCCCGGATGGAGATATCGTTGAAGAAACCGTGGCGGAAATAAATAGCCTTCTCAAGGCAGGTAGCCAAGAGTATTACTTCGCACATGACCTGGTGAAATGCCCGTTTTTTAGCTGATCACCTCGCGAGACCGGCCCATCAGTCGGAACTCGACATAGGCCAAAACCTCCAGGTTTCCCGGCAGTACGCGCATAAGGAAGGCACGAAGCGCGGGTGGCAGAAGTCACCGAAGGCTGCTGCTGTACCGCAGAAGACGCTCGCGAATGCTTTGGGTGGAGAAGTCGAAAGGCCTGCGCATCGCTCCGAACGCGCCGCCTTTGTTGACCGATCGGCTGAAATGTTTTCGGATACCGACGACGCTGACACACAGCCCGCACAAACCGCTGCTGTCTCCCCTGGATGCGCACTACGAATCGATGCGGCCGACGCCGCCCGTGGTTCCGCACGATGTGTCGGAAGCTGAGGCGCGGCAGGCCATTGTCGATCAGGCTGCCGCGGAGCTCGCGGTGGTGAAAAAGCGCCAGCGGTGCGACCAGAAGGCGCTTCTCGGTCTCGCACACCAGGCAATGCGCGCTGGCCAGATACTGAGTCCGGACGATCCGCGATCACTTAACACGCTGTCGCAGTTCTTCGAGCGCATACACGGCATGGAGCGCGAATGGTTCGGTGTCACGTCGGCGATGCAACCCGAGCCGTAGGGGTCGTTCACGGCGAAGCGTAAAGCCGGTCTCGGGATTGATGGCCGCTCGCACGAACGCGAGGTCTAGCTGCCGAACCTTACAGCCGTCTGAGGTGATCTTTGACGGTCGGTTCCTGACACAGGAATACCGGCCCTCTTAACCTTTAGGTTCGTCGCTTTCCGGGAGCACCTCGAATCCTTCGAAGATCGAGAGCGCGCGTCTCGGGTAGGACACGGATAGTTCGTCCAGATCTAGCTCGCAACGCCGCAGATCGAACGTTCCTCGAACCTCATGCATTTCGTAAAACTGTAAGGGCCTCTCGCGCCCGCTCAGCGCGCTGACGACCGAGTGCATGACAGGTCTGCGACACCTCATGCCAAACACGATTTCGACCATCTCGAGGGGCGATTCAGTGGCTCCGCGTGAACCCAGCAGGCGCCACTCCTTCTCATACTGCCAGTCGGGCGCTTTTCGCAACAGCACTGCGTCATCGACCGCAACCCGGGCCTGTTCATCGCGGTCGAGTACCATCTTGGCGACTGCACTCGCCTGCACGTTCCGGTTGCCGCCGTATTGGACTTCATGGAGCTGTCGTCGCGCTTCAGGCGGCACGCTATATCCGATGCAAATTCCTCGATGCTGTGCGCCATAGTGGCTCCACATCAATGGACAGTCATACCGCATCGCCAGTGACAACACTCCCTTGTTATATTGCTTGAGCAGTTCGCTTTCGATGGCGTACGCGAGCAAAGACGCGAGAGGGCCGGGAGGGTCGTCGCTATATTCTGGATCTGTGGCTTGATATTGCAGCGCATCAATCATCCGCTGCGCGGCGGCATGGCTATGCTTATCGATATGAGCCATGGTCTTTGGTCCGCGATAGCTCACGGTGCGCGCGCCGGTTTTCATCTCATCTTCAACGCGCCGGCGAACCAACTCATAAACGGTACGCTCCATGGTCGGAACATCGCAGTCCGCTTCAACGCACGGCTGGGTGTCCAGCGGATCGTTGAAGGTGCCGGGATCGGCGTAGTAGATCCTATCAGCACACAGAAGCTCGATCGTCCGCTCGTCAAACTGACGATACTTGTATAGTACGGGAGGGATTTCCTTCACGAGTTCGTCGGTCATCGCGGGGCATAGCCTTTGTCACGCAGTGCTGCGGCGACCGCGTCGACGCCACTGATCACCAGATAGGCTTTCCTCTGACGCTCTTCATGCGGTAAGTGGGCTTCGATCAGCGCATAGAACTGGTCAAACATCGAGGGCTTGCAGAACTGCGTGAGTTCCCACGCCACTTCATCGGTCAAGCGCGCATTAATGTCGATCCACTGCGATTGTTCTGCTTCAGGCTTAGTCATTATCGTCCTCGGTTTCGAACTGGCACACACACGCCCTATCCGTCGAACTTACAGCTACCGGTGAGCAGGTACGCAGCAGTGCGCGACTGCGGAATGTACCGGCTCTTGCGCTTGATGAAGCGCGGGTCACCAAGCAGTTGGCACGGCGCACCAGTAAAATCACCCTGCGTGTAAATCGTAATTTCCTGATCACCCATTGTCACGTGCTCGGGGTCTTCCTGCACATCCTCGCGGGTGATCTTATGCACGCTGATGTAGTCGATCTTCGCGCCCGAGTCATAGAGGCGCTGGGCGATGTCGCCTCCGGCGGACGGAATCGAATGGACGATTTTCGCAATGCCTACAGTATCGTGGATAGTCTGATCCTCTGCTAAGGAAGGTCTGCACAACCCGTTTCCTGCACGTCGCGCGGTTTGCTGCCCGCGTTGTAGTGGCGGCGAAGATGCTGGGACCTCGATCACAGTTTTATTCGAACCGCGGCAACGTGCGTTTGCCGAAACTCATGGCGTCTGCGCCCGCATGTTTCACGCTTTGCGCAGTGCCTTACGCGTCATCCACAGATTGCCCAGCGCAAACAGCGTCGTGATCTGGGCAGTGTTCTTCATCAGGCCCCGGTATCGGGTCTTCGTATAGCCGAACTGTCGCTTGATGATCCGGAATGGATGCTCCACCTTGGCGCGGACGCCGGCCTTCAGGCGTTCGATCTGATCGTATATCGCGTCCAGACGATCACTCAGGTCCAGTTTTCTGCGCTTGCCTGGTCCCATTGCGACATGCCAGCGCACTGAATCGTCCACGCATCGCTTCTGAATGCCCTGATATCCGGCATCAGCGTACACATCCGCCTCTTCGCCGTGTAGCAACGCTTCGGCTGTATTGATGTCCTGAGCGTTGGCAGCTGTGCCGATGACCGTGTGAACCAGGCCAGATTCCGCGTCCACGCCGATATGCGCTTTCATCCCGAAGTACCATTGATTTCCCTTCTTCGTCTGGTGCATTTCCGGGTCCCGCGTACCTGAGGCGTTCTTCGTCGAGTTGGGCGCAGAAATCAATGTGGCGTCGACTACCGACCCGGCCTTGAGCATCAGACCTTTCCCGCTCAGGATCTCATTGACCAGCGCGAGCATCTGCACAGCCAGACCGTGCGCTTCGAGCAGGTGACGAAACCGCAGGATCGTGCTCTCGTCGGGCAATCGCGTCATGCCGTCGTCAAGCCCCGCAAAGTCGCGATACAGCGGCACGTCATAGAGCGCTTCTTCCATCGCCGGGTCTGACAGACCAAACCACTGCTGCATAAAGTGAATCTGCAGCATCGTGGCAATCGGAAATGGCGGCCGTCCCGTTTTACCCTTCGGATAGTGCGGCTCAATCAGGGCAATCAGTTGCGACCACGGCACCACGCGCCTCATCTCTTCGAGAAATTCCCGCTTGCGCGTGCGTTTCGTTGACAGATCCAGACCAAGGCCAAGTTGTGCCATCACGTCACCCCTTAAATTCTCCTGCTCCCAGGATAGTCCACGCTCACGTCAATGCCAGGACTTTTGCAGACTTTCCCTAGAGGTTCAGCAAAGCTCGCGGTTTGCGCACTACGTTCATTATTGATCTACTTGCACATGGAGGGGCTGATAGCGCAGCGGCTGGACACAGCAGTCCCGTCGGTTGCAGGGTGGAGCTTGGCAGGGTTACCACGCGCACTGGAGCCATGCGACGTAGAACGACTACTGGCAGCCTGCGATCGGCGCACCGGTAGCGGCTGTCGCAATTTCGCAATCCTGATGTTGCTCGCGCGTCTGGGCTTGCGTGCTGGCGAAGTACGTAAGCTCAATCTTGACGACATCGACTGGCGCACAGGTGAGCTCGTCGTGAGAGGTAAAGGTCGGCGCCTCGAACGCCTTCCTTTGCCCGCGGACGTCGGCGAAGCGTTGGCTGCGTATCTTCAAACTGGTCGACCCGATACCGCACAGGGCCGCACCGTGTTCGTACGTACACGGGCGCCTCATCGTGCGCTCTCGTCTACCGGTGACACAGACGTGGTGGTCGCCGCTGCTTCACGCGCGGGCCTCACTAACGTGGGAGCCCATCGGCTACGTCACACACTTGCAACCCAAATGGTGCGCTCCGGCGTCGCGCTTCCCGGAGTCGCACAAGTGCTGCGCCATCGCCGTCTGATGACCACTGCAATCTACGCGAAGGTTGACCGCGAGGGATTGCGCCTACTCGCCAGAGCATGGCCAGGAGGTGAAGCATGAACGATTTACATCTTGCGCTGGCTGACTACCTGAATTTGCGTCGCTCCTTGGGGTATAAATTGCGACGACAGGAGAAGCTGGGCGGTTTCAAGAGTGAAGCGCAACAGGGGGCTAATGAATGGAAGCTGAGGTTATCGAAGCGGTTGCGAGCATACGTTCGAAGACCTCGAATGGTGAATGAAATGCATGGGTAGCGCGAGGTCGGCTGTTGAGGCTGTCGGCGATGGCATCGAGTTCGTCCTGATTGTAGATCGAGAGGTCAGTGCCCTTCGGCAGATACTGCCTCAGCAGCCCGTTGGTGTTCTCGCAGGTACCGCGTTGCCATGGACTGTGCGGATCGCAGAAGTACACGCGCACGCCGGTGGCGGCGCTGAGCTCCTGATGCCGGGTCATTTCCTTACCCTGGTCGTAGGTGAAGCTCTGGCGCAGTGGGGCGACGATCGAATTCAGTTTGGCAGTGAAGCCCGCCAGTGCCGAGGCGGCGGTGGCGTCTTCCATCTTCGCCAGCAGCACCAGGCGACTGGTGCGCTCAACCAGCACGCCGACGGAAGACTGGTTGCCGGCGCCTTTGATGAAGTCGCCTTCCCAGTGACCTGGCATCACCCGGTCGTCGACCTCAGGCGGGCGCACATGGATGCTCACCATGTCGGGGATCTGGCCGCGCCGGTCAGTGCCCCGCTTGCGTGACATACGCGTGCTGTGGCCGTGGCGCAGACAGGCGATCAGCTGGCGGCGCAGCTCGCCGC
>NZ_JCAQOZ010000039.1:0-4473 GCF_059567945.1 Paraburkholderia sp. BGA-UO-ETr-F12
TGGATCTCCTTCGTGGGCGACGTCTTTATCGCTCAATTGAATGGAGGTAGCGACGGCCTGAACGACGCCGTTAGCTGTCGTCTTGTCGCCGTTCAAAATCAGATATCGTTTCATGATGCCTTTAAGCTTAAGGTTTCTCGGGTATTCAATCCTGATTCGCGAATCGTTGCGTTACCCGTCATTTCCTTGTCCAGACCCGCATATGCGACGCTGGTCGTAACAACCATTGACGCAAATCGGCTCGCACCATGAGCGTTCCCCGGTTGGAGACAAACGTATCGCGGTGAGAGAGACCCTTAGATGCCTCAATCGTCAGCCTGCCCGTTGAAAAATATAGTGTAGCCATCCGGTTCCGTTACCAAACTTCATGATGTTGCAGCCAACGGGGCGATTTTTTCAGGGCTGGATACGAGATGCTAGGGCCGCAACCTTAAGCTGAGGTGCATCGCAACACCTTCGAAGAGGATTCCGATACGGCGAGATGGGTCGCGTGAAGACGAGTCGACGGGTGACCCCACATCCTCTGTTTTCAGCGCCCGTCTTTGTCCTGGCGAAGAAGAGTCCACTCCACGTAATGCACCTTGCCAGCGTCTGACCAGTCCTTTATCACCAGATCTGGCATGACCGCACCCTTGACAACATGTACCTGATGGTCCGGATGGCCGGTCGCTTGCCAATGCCCAGTAGCCGGGCATACTTCGCCCGTTCTCACCGCCGGGATGACTCGGTCCGGTTCGATGTAGGGCACGCCCCCCGGTGCCGTCAGGAAGTATTCGGACTCGTCTGGAATCAAACCGTCCATGTAGCGATCATCCTTCCAAAGCAGGCGCCAGCTCACGTCGATGTCTTCGGCGTGGCCACGATTCTCGTTGAAAGGTCCCGTCATGCGAGGCGCACGCGTGCCTTGAACAAGGTAGTTAAAGCAGCCCGCATTCTCGCTACTGGTGGCGCCTACCGGAATAAGGCCTAGCACTTTCCCGCGGGTGATCGTGACCGGTTCCCATATTCCATCGACGGGCACGGTGTCGCCCGTGCGGATCACGACACCGGCAGGTTGCGGCACAGGCGGCAATGGCTCGGGAAAAACGGGAAAGCCGAGTTGGTAGAAGCGAAAAACGTACGCCTCAGGATTGAGCAGCGCGCCGGCCGCTGTGAACTGCGCGGTCGCATCATCACCCGCGGGCACCTCGCAGGCAGCGTGCTCGCCCACATACTCGCTTCTGCGCATAAGCAGATTCAGCGCTTCAACCTTCGGCGGGTAAGGCGCCTCCTGAATGCCACGCTCCCAATAGTCGCCATCCGGGTAAAAGTACTTGGCGACGACGTGATAGTCCGTCAGCGCCTGATCGAATGCTTCCCCTTGGCGCCAGACGAAACGGTAACCCCGCCGCAGTTCGTCCAGGCCCTTGTTGTAGGCACTGAGGACACCGTAGATGCGCGGTAGGTTGTCCGCTGGCATCTGCTCACGCTGACTGGTAGGCCAAGTCTTGACCGCGTTTTCATACGCACGCATGAAAATTTCCCAGTCGTCGCGCTTCTTGGCCCAGAGGCTGTAGCTTGTCAATCTCTTCAGGAGCCAGAAAACCTGACGGCGCGTCGTTTCATCGCGCATGCTGAACAACTTCATTGTGGTCCCGTCGTCCGTTACCGGTTGTCTGAATTGGCGGCACGCGCCACCGCGGTTGCACTGCTATTGGTCACCTTGGTCTGAATTTCTTCCGTCCCGAGCCGACGCGTCTGCGCCGCACCGCGCACGTTTTCGTCGAACTTGCTGTAGCCATAGACGTCTTCGATGTTCGTCCAGTTCGTCGCCCGAAGCTCGACAGTTACGCCATTCCTCGAGATTTTCGGCGGCAGCTCGCCTCGCTTGAGCATCTCGCCTGCCGCGGTAATTTCGTCGGCAAGTTCCCCGAGATCTACAACGAGTTGCTGGCCGCCACCTTCGAGATATTGAGTGGGAACCTTCTCACCGTACTGCTCGGCAATCTGCCCAGACCAGGCTTTCAGATCCATACGGGCGGGCAGGTCCGCAGGCAGATGCACGATCGCGAGAAAGCCGTTGCCGTTCCACTCGTCAAGCACGGCCGAGCGTGTCCGCCATTCCTCCGCACTTTTGGGCACTTCACCCACACCCCAGAAAGCGGGTTGCCGTCCTCCCGCCTTACTCCCGCCAGGGTATGGCGCATGCTTGGAGGGATTGCCGAAGGCTCGATACAGCTTCTTGCCAGCCAGTTCCTCGGACCCTATCGCAGAAATCTCACCAGAGAACGTTGCGACCTTCGTGAAAACCGGTTTTTTCCCGTAGCTCGCAATCTCGCCACGGTCTTTCAGGATATCAGGCCAACCCGCCTCGATCTTAGGTTTGTACTTGCCAGTCAGCATTGCCTCGACCTCGCCACTATCAGCGCGGCATTCCGAGGAAGGGAACCTGCCACGCCGGATTTCCCGCGCGAGCCGTCGTTCTTCAAGATACGCCTCGGCTTCACGGCGTACCTTGGGCATGCCACCCGTAGCAATCTCATGAATTTCGCCGCGGTAAACCATGTTCTGTAGCGTTTTGAGTTTCGCTTCGAATTCTCGCAACGCCTTGGGAACCATGCGGTCGGCCATGTCCTGCAACGCGGCGAAGCCCGCGCTCACCTGGTCGATTTTGCTGCGCCATACTTCGGGCAACATTTTTCCAACACGTGCTTCAAGAGACTTCCGGATGGCGAGCTGGACGGTTGCACAAAAGTCCTTCAGCTTCGTTAGGACCTGAGATTCGTACTGCGCTATGTTCAGAGCTTTCAGCCACTTCGGCGCGTCACCGTGGCCCATACGGTTCAGGAACTGGATGACTTCCGCAAGGAGAGCACGGTCTTTGGCGACAACACCTTCAACCCGCAATGCCAACCGGCCTACACCCTTGATTACGCCACCAACCACCGGTATCAGGGCGAACACCAGAATGACGAGCAGCACCCACTCCATGATCTCCTCGCGCTTTTTCGGGTCCGTGCTCAGGTGAATGGAGACGGAGAGAAGGTCGCGGGCAGCCGTCACATCGCCCACAAGCGGAATCATTCCGATTGCAGCATCCGTGATGACCTGACTTATGGTCTGCTTTTCATTGAAAGCGCCTTGCAGTGTTCCCCAACACCACTGCCCCACCTCCAAAGACGTCTTTTTGAAATCTTCCAAGCTCCAGCTCACCTTACGCTCCCCCGTGCTTGGCCAAAAGCGAATCGATATCGCTTTCAGAAAGCTGTTCGCCCTTGAAGTCAGGATTCTTCGTCAGATCCTTGCGCGCGAATTGACGTGCATCGGGGCCAAGCTGAACTTGAACCGGACCGACCGGCACGTTTTCCAGATGCATTTTTCCTTGCGCGTCCAATACACCTTCTCGCGTACTGTTGTCCGATAGCGTTGCGATGTACTTGGCGCCCTGCACTGGCTCATTGTCGTGATACAGATACTGCATGGCGGCGTCATATTTGGACGTTGGAAGCGGTGGGAGTGGATAGTCCGTCTGAGCGGGGCCGTTAAACGCGTGCTGACTGCCCTTGATGTCGACGTTACCGGGTGCGTGAATCTCGATGTTGCCGTCCTTGAGCCGGATGTACGCACCGCCCGAAGTCAGGAGAATTGCCTGGCCTGCTGCGGCTTCGATTTTTTCCGTTGCGGAAAGCATTCTCACGGTCTTCTGCGCCGTGAATTCGATGCCGTCGGAGTGCGCCTGAATCTCAACCTTGCCCTTTGCGGCAAAGAGCTTCATCCCGGCGTTCTGGACAAACAGACTGATCTTCTCCGACACACTCGCAACCAGCGATCTGCCGGTTGCGACGTGCGTGTTCTGACCGCTTACCAGATTGACGATCTGATCCGCCGCCATGTGCGCGGACTTCTGCGCCGATATCGCGATGCCCGCCGGCGTCGCGAACAGCATGATCGGCTCCTTGAATGCGTTCGCGCTGCCGGTACCACCGCCCGCTGTGTTGCCGCCGTTACTTGCCGCGCCCGAGACACTGTTTTGCGTGGCGTCGGTGAAAGACTTGAGCGAGTCGTAGCCGTCTTTCAGGCTTTCGGCCTGGTGGGTTTCGCTCGCTTGGCTTAGCGCTTCGATCACACTTTCCGAGTTCACCAATTGGCTATTGGCCTCACGGACATCAAGCGGCTGGCTCGATGCACCCGTTGTCGGATGAGTCGACATGTACATGCCTCGCGCAGCCCGGACCGCGCCATATGCATCCGACTTCAGATCAAACCCACTCCCAAGATACGCGCCTCGCGAGTTGCCCGTCTGCGCGATCAGATATCCCAGATGCAGCTGCGCATTCGTGCTCGTGCTGTAGAGCTGCACGCGGTTCTGGCCGGTGGCATCGTCCATCACCATCTGGTTATATCCGCTGCCTTGGTATTCTTTGGACTTGTAGCCTGAAAGGATGCCGTTCGAATGCCATTCGGGAGTCTTTGCGCCGTTGTAGACGCGGCCGG
>NZ_JCAQOZ010000040.1:0-72457 GCF_059567945.1 Paraburkholderia sp. BGA-UO-ETr-F12
GACGCCCATGCGTACGTTTCTCGACTCCCTTGATCTTGCCAGGGAGAAACTGATCCCTCACTGATCGGCTTCGTTACTTCGTTTCCCGACTACCTGTCAGATCGAGTCCAGGCTAATACAGATAAGCAAAGAAAGCGGCTCAAACCGCTAATTCTTAAGCGGGTCCCCCGCACAGTCGCGGTAGTGGTGCATCTGGAATCTGTCGCCTCGCACATTCCGCTTTAGTGACAAGGCAGTCATACCTCCGGCGGCGCTGCGCGCGCCGATACCCGGCTCATAAAACCGGCCGCCGGATTTTCGCTTCCGCGGTTTCGTCCGTTCCCCGAGTCGCCGTTATATCGCTGTGACCTGGCTGCGGTTTGCTTCTCCCGTTTGCTCCGTTTCGTGATTCGCCGTTGCCTCGCTGCCACCTGGGTGACATTTCGCTCCCGCATTTCCCCCCGAGTCCTGACTCGCCGTTGCGTCGCTGCGGCAAGCACAACCGCGGCAGCGATCGGGATTGCACCGCGAATGCGACGCACAGACATCTTCTTTGAACTGGGTGTCGCCGATCATGGCGGGAGCGCCACGCCGAGGCGAGGCCGACGGCCCCCGCTGCGCCGAGCGAAGCCGCTGGTTTCCCCGGCAGACCCGTCCGCGACGCACGCAGTGCGGAGTGGGAGCTGATGAGCGCCTTGTCACTAGCGCGGAGTGTGCGGGGGCACGGATTCCAGATGCACCACTACCGCTACTGTGCGGGGGACCCACTTAAGAACTAGCGGTTTGAGCCGCTTTCTTTTGCCTACTTTTCTTTGCGGCAGGCAAAGAAAAGTAGGTGCCGCCCCGCACAGGGGCAACGCTAATAGACCACTAACACAACAAGGAAAGGCCAAACGACCAACAACAACCCAAGAAAATCCCACCACCAAAGGCAAAACAGATAAACCAACCGCCACGCAAGCAAAAAAGAACCAGAACCTCAAACAACAACCTCCCTCAGCAATTCCCGAACAACCCTCCGGGCCTCCCCCCCTAACTCCTTGATATCAACCCCTTCAATCAGGTCATCAACAACCACCCGCTTCCCAGCAGAAAAAAGCGCCATCACCGAAGGCCTCCCTCCAGAAGCAACCGGCCCAATCGCCGGATCATGCAACCCAAAATACCTCGGATCATCGAGCCGATAAACCGCAATATCCGCGGCATACCCCACAGCCACTTTCCCAACCTCATCAAGCCCCATCACCCGGGCGCCGCCCGCCGTCCCCCAATGAATCACCTCGGCAATGCTCGCCGCGCCCGCCCCGCCTTCGAAACTGCCGCCCCGATACGCCGGCTGCGCCAGCATCCCGAGGCGTGCCCGCTGCGCAAGCCACGTCATGTGCACCTCGGAAATCATATCGGCCGCTTCATTCGAGGCCGCGCCGTCGACGCCAATCGATACCGGCACCCCCGCGTCAGCCATCTCCCGCACCGGGCAAATACCGCTGCCCAGCCGCCCATTGCTTTGCGGACAATGCGCGACACCCGTGCCCGTCTGCGCAAGCAACGCGATTTCGTCGGCGTCGACCTTGACCAGATGCGCGTACCACACATCGCTGCCAAGCCAGTCGTGCTCGCCGCAAAAAGCCACCGGCGATTTCCCGTACATCGAATACGCACTGTCCTGATAGCCGACCGTCTCCGACAGGTGACTGTGCATGCGCAATCCAAGGCGGCGCGCAACCGCCGCCGTCTCACGCATCTCCCGAGGGGAAATCGAATACAACACCGTGGTCGGCGCCATCACGACCCGCCGCATCGCTCGCGGTGAAGCGTCGTGGTATCTGGCCGCGAGCCGCTCGATATCGGCGACGTAAGCGTCCAGCGTTTCAGGTCGCAACGCCGTCGGCAAGTCGGCCTCGAGTTGCCGTGTTTGCGTCGCGCCGCCGCGCAGCAACACGAAACGCAACCCGAGTTTCTCCGCCTCCTCGAACAGAATCGCCGAACTGTCGAACGGCATGCCCGGGTAGTACACGTAGTTGTGATCGGCCACGGTCGCACAGCCGGAGCGCGCGAGTTCGATCAGCCCAATGCGCGCGGCGAGCCGGAAGCGCCGCTCGTCGAATAGCGCACGAAACCGATAAGGCGTCGCGGCAAGCCACGGCGTAAGCGTGGCGTCGAGTCCGGCCGTGTCTCCCTTGAGCAGCGACTGGAACAGATGATGATGAGTATTGACCCACGCCGGATAAATCACGCAATCAGTAGCGTCCACGATCGTCTCGCCAGGTCGCGGCGCGAGCGCACCGATCTCGTCGATCGTGTCGCCCACAATGCGAATGTCGGGACCCGGCACGCGCGACGGATCGTCCGCGGTACCACAGCCACCTGTCATGATCGCGGCCGCGTTGCGGATCAGCGTGGAGGGTTGAGTGTCGTATGTCGTCATAAGCCTGAGCGCAAAGAATCAAAGTTGGCTATCGTGCCAGCCGCGCAAACCGATGCGCGACACCCACGCCGTGATGGCGAACAGTACGACGCCCGTCACGGTGATCAGCAGCAGCGCCGCAAAGAGCCGGGGAATATTCAGCTGAAAACCCGCTTGCAGAATCTGATAGGCCAGCCCCGCGCCGCTGCCGCCCGTTCCCGCGACGAACTCGGCGACCACCGCACCGATCAACGACAGCCCGCTTGAAATCCGCAGTCCGCCGAAGAAATACGGCAACGCGCTCGGAATGCGCAGGCGCACCAGCGTCTGCCAACGGGTTGCGCGATTGATCCTGAAAAGGTTGATCAATCCCGGATTCACACTGCGCAAGCCGAGCGCCGTGTTCGAGATGATCGGGAACAGGGCTACCAACGTCGCGCACAACACCAGCGCGACATTCATGTCCTTGACCCAGATGATGATCAGCGGCGCGATCGCCACCACGGGGGTTACCTGCAACAGAATCGCATACGGAAACAGGCTCGCTTCGATCAGCGGACTCTGCACGAACAGCAACGCGATAATCACGCCAAGCACGGTGGCAAGCGCAAACGCCAGCAGCGTGATTTTCAGCGTCGCCAGCAAACTGCCGAACAATAGCGGTGCGTCCTGCACCAGCTCGGTCACGATCGCCGACGGCGACGGCACCAGATACGCCGGCACCTTCATCAGCACGCACCAGCCCTGCCACAACGCCAGCACCACCATGCCAACGACCCACGGCGCGATTGCCTTCGCCACGCCGGGACGATGCAGCCACGGACGGCGCGCGGCTTTCGCGGCCGCCGGGTTGCGCGCCGCGTTATGGTTGGCCGAATGACCCGCAAGCACTTCGCCCGTCATGATTGCACTCCTGTTTCTTCGTTCGCGAACGACGCGCGATGCGCATCGGTAATCAGCTCGGAAAGTGTCTTGCAGTGCTGCATGAACGGCTCGCTGACACGGAACGCATCGTCGCGTTCGAGCGGACCGTCAATCGGCACCTCGGCGATGATGCGGCCCGGCCGCGCCTGCATCACCACCACGCGGCTCGACAGATACACGGCTTCGTAAATGCTGTGCGTGACGAACACCACCGTCATGCCGCGCCGCTGCCACAGCGCGCGCAAATCGCCGTCGAGGCGGTTGCGGGTAAATTCGTCGAGCGCGCCGAACGGTTCGTCGAGCAACAGGAGGTCCGGCTCGGTGACGAGCGCACGCGCGAGCGACGCGCGCATCTGCATGCCGCCCGACAATTCGCGCGGCAGCACCTTGCCGAACTTCGCGAGCCCCACGCCATCGAGCGCTTCGGCAACACGCGCATCGGCTTCGCGGCGCGGCACGTGTGCGAGATCGAGCGGCAGACGCACGTTATCGGCAACGGTCGCCCACGGCATCAAGGTCGCTTCCTGAAACACCATCGACATGCGCCGCCCCGGCGAGCCGACCGTCTCGAACGGTTGCCCCCACCAGCGCAGATGACCGTGCGTCGGCGTCTCGATGCCGGCGAACATTTTCAGCAAGGTGCTCTTGCCGCAGCCGGACGGCCCAAGTAAGGAAATGAACTCGCCGGATTCGATCGCGAGGCGCACGTCTTCGAGCGCGACCGTGCCGTTCGGATAGCGCTTGTCGACACGCTGCACCGAGAGCAGCGGCACAGGCGGTTTCGGGGAATAGGGTTCGGTCGAGGCCATGATCATTCCTCCACGTTGATGGGGAATACTTCGCGAAAAACTTCGGATTCACCGTTATCGTTCAGCAGCTTCAGCAACATGCGGCGCATCAGCAAACCGGGCTGGTCCGATTCCATGTGGCATTCCTGCTGGCGGCGTACGTCGATACAGGCGTCGTAGTCGGTCGCTTCGAGAATGTCGCGGTCTTCGTCGGTAATCGGACGGTCCCAGTCGATCAGTTCCTGGGTCGAGCACGCGTCCTCAGTATCGTTGCGATAGAGCCATTGCGAGAGCATCAGCGTGCGGTCGTCGATCGGCGTCGCGCAGTTATAGATGATGTGATGGATGCCGCTCGCCGGATACACGCAGCCGAAGCGGCGCGCGAACGGCATGTACCAGCGGTTGATCAGATGACGCTCGGTGACTTCCTCGGTCGTGCCCGTGATGCGATAGCTCGCTGGCGGATTGCGCACCGGCACATGCGTCTCCGCTTCGAAGCCCCACTCGTTCGGCCGGAATTCGTACTTCGACGGCTTCGGATTGTCGAACAGACCGAAGTTGCCTTTATGCACGAAACTGAAATGCGAGTTGTCGAACGAGTTCTCCATCATGCGCAGCGGGCTCGTTTCCCAGCGCTCGTAGAACTGCAGAATGCGGCGGTAACCGGCTGCGCCTTCTTCAGGAAACTCGGGAATCGGCTGCAGCGGATCTTCGAGCGCGACCCACGCGTAGCCGTAACGTTCTTCGCAATGGTACGACGGCACGATCGCGCGCGACGGAATCGCGCCGCCGTTGTTCTGCGGAATCTTCACGCATTGGCCGCTGCAATTGTAGGTCCAGCCGTGATATCCGCAAGCGATGTTGCCGTCGCCGTCGACGAAACCCTTCGACAGTTTCGCGGTGCGATGACAGCAGCGATCGCGCAAGGCGTGCGGCTTGCCGCCTGCGCCCTTCCACAACACGATGGGCTCACCCAGCAGGGTGAACGGCTGCGGACCGGCATCGAGTTGCGCCATCGGCATGATTGCGTACCAGAAGCGGCGCAAGACTTTTTGACGGGTGACCAGCATGGGAAAAACTCCTTCTTCGAGCGTTCAGGCGTATACGCGGTGCATGTACCTGGGATACCTCAGGGCATGACCTTCGCGTTCTGGATGTATTGCAGCGTGTAGGCCGAGTGATAGTCGGTCGAGGGCTTGAGCAGCTTCGCGTCGACCATGTATTCGAAGGTCTTCTTCCACCGCGCGTCGGTCATCGTGCCGATGCCTTGCGTCGCTGCGTCGCCGCCCGTCACGAGCTTGAGTTTCTTCAGTTGCGCCACGCCGTACGCGAGTTGACCATCGCTCATCTGCGGGTTGTCTTTCTTGATCAGTGCATTGGCGGGCGCCGGATCGTTCAGATAGCTCTTCCAGCCTTCCATTGAAGCCTTCACGAAACGCGCCACCACATCCGGCTTGTTCTTCAACGTATCGCGCATCGTGACGATCGTCGTGTTGTAGGGCGGATAGCCATCGTCGGCGAACAGGAAGAAGTGCGCGTTCGCGTGGGCCTGTTCGGCCTGATAGGTTTCGGACGACGGATACGCCTGCATCGCCACGTTCGGGTCGGCAAAGAACGGTTGCAGGTTGAAGGTGTACGGACGCGCTTGCGCCTCGGTGTAGCCGTACTTCGCCTTCAGCCACGGCCACCAGGTCGTGCGGCCCGAACCGGCGACGAGAATCGTCTTGTTTTTCAGTCCGCCGAGACTGGTCACGTCGGCATGGGTCATCATGCCTTGCGGGTCGTACTGGAACGCCGCGGCAACCGTGGTGACAGGAATGCCGGCTTCGACGCTGGAGAGCACCTGGAAGTCGTAGCCGAGCAGGAAGTCGGCCTGCCCGCCGGCGAGCAACTGCATGCTGTTGACTTGCGGCCCACCCATTTTGATCGTGACATCCAGACCGTACTTCTTGTAGATGCCGGTGGCGATCGCCTGATAGAAGCCGCCGTGCTCGGCTTGCGCATACCAGTTGGTCAGCAAGGTCACGTGATCTTCCGCGTGGACCAGCGGCGCGGCAAGTGCGGCACCGGCGAGCGCGGCGGCGCTGACGGTGCGTGCCACGAATGAGCGGACGCACGAGCCAATTCGTGCATAAGCTGAGAGAAGACGCGGAACGCGCATAGCTGAACTCCGTGTGAACGTGGGGATAGTTGTGAGAATGGGAAAGCCGGACGATAAGGAACGGGCGACGCGGCCCATGCGGCGCCAGCGCACGAGATCAGGCAGACGCGCACAGGTATGCACATGAGCGAACGCATGCGGCTCGCCGCGCGTGGCCGCACGACTCGCACTGACGCCTGACTGTTGGATGAAAATTTGGGGCAACTGCATCGCACGCTCCTTGTTGGCGGAACCGGACGGTTCCGTTCAAACGCCGAATTGCTTCGACGTGGGCGCACGATGCGCCCCAAGAGCAATGCCCCACGGTGACCGGCACTCGCGTGCCGGCTCGCTAGCCGCTTCTACTCTGGTTTTCCATTAAGCGAATGTTGTGCCAGTTGTTGAGAAACGCCCCGATGACGCGCGCCCATCGAACGTTTGGGTATCTCGCGCCCTGCGGTTGCGGTGGTGACTTTGCACTCGCGCGAAGCGGCGCGGCACCGCGTGGGTGCATGCGGTGCCCCTTTGGCGCACCTCACGCGGTGAGCGACGCGGGGCAAACTGCAGCCGCGCGAAGACGCCGATCAAGGGTGCAATCAGTCTCCGCCTAACTGCCCGCACAAAAAAATCGGCCGGGGCGGGTCTCGGTCAAGGGCTGACGCCAGACGCCAGCCCAAGCGGCTTTGCTGCGATTTGCCCGCAAAAGACGCATAGATTTTCCCCTTCGAACCGCTTTCACAGCGTGGACATTTTTTCCGATTTATTACTGATTATTTTTTTCCTGTAATCACCTATTTTGCTGCATGCAGCAAAGTGTGCGCAAAGCGAACCGGCTGCCGCCCCTTAACGGATAAGAAAGGAGACACCTGTGTTCACCTTCTCCACCCCCTCCCCCACAGCCCAGTCCGCTCCCAAAGTTTCCATTTGCCTGCCGACCTGCAATCGACCTGAGTTGATCGCGGAGTGCATCGATTCGTGCCTCGCGCAAACCTATGGCGATCTGGAGATCGTTATCGGCGACGATTCAAAGGACGGCCGCACCCAGCAGTTGATCGCGCAACGCTATCCGAACGAACCGCGCATCCGCTATGTGATGAATCAGCCGCCGCTCGGTCAGGCGCGCAATGTCGCAAGCCTGTTCGAGCGTGCTCGCGGCGACAAGATTCTGCTGATTCACGACGACGATCTGCTCACCACCGACGGCATCGAAAAACTCGTGTCGCTATGGGCACTTCATCCACACCTGGAAGTGGCGTTCGCCAATCAGTACGAGGCCGATCACAATGGCATAGTCGACCTCGACGCGAGCACGCGCCTGAACATCGCGTTTCATCGCACGAGAGACGCCGAAGGCCTGCAGCCTTTGCCCGGCAGAACCGGCTTGATCCAGATGTTCCCGAACAACGGCTGGATGGCCAACGCGGACCTGGTCAAGCGGATCGGTTACACGGATCAGTACGGCACGTGCTGCGATTTCGTGTTCGGCACCGAACTCTGTCTCGCCGCGCGCGAGGTGTTCTATCTGCACGAATACGTGTCGGTCTACCGGAAGACGGCGACCTCCATCTCGCATAGCACGCGCGGCACAACAAACTCCGCGCCCGTTAGTGCGTATGCGTTCGTCAAGGCGCTGAGGCTGCCGCCGCAACTGGAACCGTCACGCAAGCTGGCATTGCGCCGGCTCGCGCCGATTGTCGTCTCGGTTCACGCGAAGAACCAGCAGGTGGCGCCTGGCCTGAAGATCCTGTTCACGCATCTGTTTGCCTACAACTACGGTTTGAGTATGCGGTTCTGTTACCACCTGCTGATGCTCTCACGCGCGGCTGTGAACCTGCGGCAGCACGCAGCGGTGACGAGCGTAGCTGCAGCGGCATCAGGCGTGGCCGCAGCAGCGTCGGGGGTAGCCGCAGCAGCATCGGCTGTCGTTGCCGAGCCGGGGACCGCTGTGGCCGAACTCGTTACCGACATCGTGACCGATCGATCCGAACTGATCTGACCAATGCTGCTGTAGCCAGGCGCGGCCGTCAATCGCCAGACAATGCCTGTGTGGTGGCCGGCGTGAGCGGCTGTACGATGCGCTTGCGCCGCGTCAACGCATACGTGGCGATGCGGTCTAGCGCCGTGCACAGCACCAGATAGATGAAGCCGACGAACAGGAAGATCTGTGCGGGATACACCATCAGCCGGTTGCTGACCTGCGTCGCGACGAACGACAACTCGCCGACGCCGACGATGTACGCGAGCGAAGTGTCTTTCACCAGCGACACCCATTGATTGACGAACGAAGGCGCCATGATGCGCATCGCCTGAGGCAGCAACACGTAGCGCAGTGCTTGCATCCGTGTGAGGCCGAGCGACAGGCCGGCTTGCCACTGACCGTCGCCGACCGCGCGAATGCCTGCGTGCACCGAGTGCGCAAGGTACGCACCGCCGATCAGCGAGAGCGCGCAAACGACCGTCGCAAGTCCGGGCACGTCGACATGAAAAACCATCGGCAGCAGGAAATAAGTCCAGAAGATCAGCATCAGCACCGGAATCGCGCGAAAGAAACCGATCACGAGCAGCAAGGGCACACGGGCGATGCGCCCCGCCATCGCCAGCGCAATCCCGCCCGCGAGCCCGAGCACCGCCGAAGCCAGCGCGGAACACACTGCCAGCACCAGCGTAAGCGCCGCGCCGCCGAGCGGCCCTTGCGGAAATGCACCGACCAGCAAATACGGCAAATTATTGGCGAACAATGACCATGTCATGCTCAGCGCCTCGCGAATGAGCGCTCGCGCGCATGTGCAAGCGTGTGCGAAACAGCTTCGATCAAAGCGACGGCGGCGATATACAACACGGTGGCCACACCGAATGCCTCGAAAGTTTTAAAGGTTTCCGTCTCGACCTGACGCGACGCGTACGACAATTCGGCAAGACCGATTGCCATAGTCAGCGATGAATTTTTCACGAGATTCATGTATTGGCCGAACAGCGGCGGCAGCGAAATGCGTACCGCTTGCGGCAATACGACGTAGCGGAACGCCTGCAACGGCGTGAGACCCAGAGCCGCGGCCGCGGCATGCTGACCTGCCGGCACGCCGCGCAAACCCGCCTGGAATTCCTCGGCGATGAAAGCCGCCGTATAGCACGTGAGTCCGACCCACCCGGCGACAAATTCGAACGACGGCCAACGCAGCGCATACGCGCCGAGCTGCACGCCATGCGGTGTGTTTAGCCACTGCATCAGTGCGTCCGGCATCAGCGTGGCCGCGCCGAAGTACCAGAAGAACAGTTGCACCAGCAACGGTGTATTGCGAAACACCAGCACATACGCGGCCGTTGCACGACGCAGCCAGCCGTAGCGGGCATGACGCGCGATGGCCAGCACGAGGCCGGCCACGGTGGCCGCGAGCGCCACCGTCAACGCGAGACCGACGGTGACGCCGAAGCCTTGCCACAGCCACGTCAGATACTTTGGAGCGAGCCACGCTTGCATCGTTAAACCTGCTTCTTTAAATCCGCTCTTGCGAAAACGCCGACGGGCACGCTGCGAGCGTGCCCGTTCATTCCTGAGTACTACAGCAGCATGGAACTCAGGTCTTGTCGCCGATCTTGAAGATGCGCGCAAGCGGCGTCTTCGTTTGCGGACCGAACCAGCGGTTATAGATCTTCGCGGCCGAGCCGTCGGCTTCCAGTCCCTTCAGCGTGTCGTTCACGAAACCGACCAGACGCGTCTCGCCCTTGGGAATGCCCACGCCCATGTAGTCATTCGAAATCGTGAACGCCGGAATCTCGTAGTTCTGCTTGTCCGGTACGTTGGCGAGCAGACCGACCAGCTTCGGACCGTCCTGCGTGATCGCCTGAACATTGCCCGCACGCAAAGCCGCGAATGCGAACGGCGTGTCGTCGTACGCGACGATCGTGGCTTGCGGGAATTTCTCGCGCAGTGTGATTTCGTTGGTGGTGCCCTTGTCGGCGCCCACGCGCAGGCTGTTGATCTGATCCGGCGATTTCAGCACGCCCTTCTTCGCCAGAAACTGCTGGCCTGACGAGAAATACGGAATGCTGAAGTCGACCTGTTTGGCGCGCTCGTCGGTGATCGTGAAGTTGGCGAGTACCAGGTCCACTTTCTTCGACGCGAGGAACGGAATGCGGTTAGCCGGATTGGTCGGTTGCAGTTCGAGCTTTACGCCGAGCTTGTCGGCAAGCGCCTTGGCGTAGTCGACATCGAGGCCGACGATGTGATTGCTGCTTGCGTCGACGTAACCGAACGGCGGATTGCTGTCGAAGGTCGCGACGCGTAGCACGCCCGCCTTCTTGATGTCGTCGAGACGATCGGCGTGGGCAAGGCCCGGCACCGTCATCGTCAGCCCCGTCATGGTCACTAGCCAGGCAGCGAGTAATTTCGATTTCATTTTTATGGATCTCTTTGTTTGTGTGCGACGCAGATGCGATGTTTCTGAAAACAGATGCGGGTCGGCGCGATCCGTCGCAAATCCGCTGCGAATCTGCTGGGAAGCTCTCGCCAGCGCGAAGTGCAACCGACGGCCACGCATGGGTGTCACCTTAGCAGCGCCGCCGCGCGCACCGAACCAAGAAATGCTCCTGTAATAAGCGTGTTTTCTGCTAAGCATCCGCTCATTAGCAAACGCGTATTTGTCGCTTGGTCTCACGCGTGCGGCTGATTAGGATGGGTCTTGAACCGTCATCCGCCTCGAGGTGATTTGCCATGTCCGACAGTGCCTGTTTCAAGCCGCGTGTGATCGAGCCGGTCGTCGTCAATCAGCCGGAAGGATTAGGCTTGGCCGTGGAGTTATGGCTTGCGCATCCGGTCGATGGCATTGCAGGACGAGCCGTGCAGATTCATTTGCGCAGCGATGCGAAGATGGCGCAAGCCGAGACGCTGCGCGATCTGCTGCACGCGCTGGGAACGGAGATCGTGGTGGCTTGAGCATGGGCATCGACGTGGGCCCGGGCGCCGCTTGCCGTGCCTGCCGATGGGATAAAAAAACGGCGGCCGGGTTGCCCCTGGCCGCCGTTTTCAAAGAGCACTTACGCGCACTGTTTGCGCGTGTCGTCCTCGTTCAAGGCTCGTGACGCAAATACCCTTCTTTCGAAGGATCGCGCATGCGCAGCGACACGATGCCGGCGATCGCGCACAGTGCGGTGACATACCAGTAGAACGTCGACTCGCTGCCCACGGACTTCAGCCACAGCGCGACGTATTCCGCCGAGCCGCCGAAAATCGCATTGGCCACCGCATACGACAGCCCCACGCCAAGCGCGCGCACTTCCGGCGGGAACATTTCGGCCTTGATCAGGCCGCTGATCGACGTATAGAAGCTAACGATCGCCAGCGCCACGACCACGAGGCCGAAGGCCGCGTACGGGCTCGTTACGTCTTTCAACGCGTGCAGCAGCGGCACAGTGCCGATGGTCGCGAAAAAGCCGAAGAAAATCATCGAACGACGACGTCCGATACGATCCGACAAAGCGCCGAACGCCGGCTGCATGATCATGTAGACGAACAGCGCCGCGGTCATCACGTTGCTTGCTGTCTTGGCGTGCATACCGGCTGTGTTGACCAAGTACTTCTGCATATACGTGGTGAACGTGTAGAAAATCAGCGAGCCGCCTGCCGTGAAGCCGAGCACGGTCAGAAACGCGCCCTTGTGCTGCCACAAGCCGCGCAGCGTGCCGGCTTCCTTGCGTTGACGCGTTTCAGCCGTGGTCGTTTCTTCAAGCGATTTACGCAGATACAGCGCGACGAGTGCCGCCAGCGCGCCGATCACGAACGGCACGCGCCAGCCCCACGCTTTCAGTTCTTCGGTGGAGAGGGTTTGCTGGAGGATCACCAGCACGAGCAGCGCGCACAACTGACCGCCGATCAGCGTGACGTACTGGAACGACGCGAAGAAGCCGCGGCGGCCCTTGAGCGCGACTTCGCTCATATAGGTCGCGCTGGTGCCGTACTCGCCGCCCACCGACAGGCCCTGGAACAGGCGTGCGACCAGCAGCAGCGCCGGCGCCAGTGCGCCGATCTGCGCGTACGTGGGGAGCACCGCGATCACCAGCGAGCCGCCGCACATCATGAACACCGATACCATCATCGCGGTCTTGCGGCCGTGTTTGTCGGCAAGCCGGCCGAAGAACCAGCCGCCGATCGGGCGCATCAGGAAGCCCGCGGCGAAGACGCCCGCCGTGTTAAGCAATTGCGTGGTGGTATTGCCGCTCGGGAAGAAGGCCGGCGCGAAATAGAGCGCGCAGAACGAATACACGTAAAAGTCGAACCATTCGACTAGGTTGCCTGATGAAGCGCCAACGATCGCGAAGATGCGGCGCCGGGTGTCGCGTGCGTCGTGAACCGTGGCCACGGTTTGGTCGGTTAGGTCGGTCATGCTGTTGTCTTTCCTTGTCTTTAAACGGAGGTGGCGGTCGTGGCGCCGCCTTCCTGGCGCGCGCATCGCGGTGGGTGGGTCCGGAGTGCCTCCGGGGTGCCCCGCGGGGTGCCCGTTGCGCGCGTGCGCGAATTTTACAGAATTGCAAGGAGGAGATGGGGGTTTGTTAGGGATCAACGCAAGGTTTTTGCCTGCCCGGCAGATGCAGGCCCTTCGCGGCGCTTTTCGTTGTTGATCCGGGGCGCTGGCCTTTTCTTGCTGGGTTCGGGGTTGGGGCTTTTGGTTTGTTGTTGGTCTTCTGGTCTTTCGATCTCTTGCTGGGCTTTTGGCCTTTCCTTGATTTGTTAGTGGTCTATTAGCGTTGCCCCTGTGCGGGGCGGCACCTACTTTTCTTTGCCGGCCGCAAAGAAAAGTAGGCAAAAGAAAGCGGCTCAAACCGCTAATTCTTAAGCGGGTCCCCCGCACAGCCACGGTAGTGGTGCATCTGGAATCCGTGCCCCCGCACACTCCCCGCTAGTGACAAGGCGCTCATCAGCTCCCACTCCGCACTGCGTGCGTCGCGGACGGGTCTGCTTGGGAAACCTGGGGCTTCGTTTCGCGCAGCGGGAGCCATCGGCTTCGCCTCGGCGAGACGCGTCCGCTCTGGTTGGCCCCCCCCCACTTCAGAGGAAATGTCTGTGCATTGCATTGGCGATCGCGACCACGGCCGCGGTTGTGCTTGCAGCAGCGAGGCAACGGCAAGCCAGGGAACGGACCAAGCCGTGGAAGCGCAGGTCGGGCGAGCGGTTTTTTGAACAGGGTATCGGCGCGCGCAGCGCCGCCGGAGGTATGACTGCCTTGTCACTAACACCGAATGTGCGAGAACACAGATTCCAGATGCACCACTACCGCTACTGTGCGGGGGACCCGCTTAAGAATTAGCGGTTTGAGCCGCTTTCTTTTGCCTACTTTTCTTTGCGGCAGGCAAAGAAAAGTAGGTTGTAGTGGTCCAATGACTCTGGACACCTCTAAAGGGGATAATTCTCCAAACGAGGTGAGAGATGAGCAGACGGAACATTCCAGAAGAATTCAAGGCTGAAGCGGTGCAACTGGTGGTCAACAAAGGCTATTCGTTTGCCCAGGCCTGCGAGGCGATGGGCGTGGGCGATACGGCGCTGCGTCGCTGGGTGGCGCAATGGCGCGCCGAGCAGGCAAAGCCGCCGCGCACGCCGTCGCAGATTGAAGGGGACGCGCGTCGCATCCGCGAGCTGGAAGCGCGGGTGGCCGATCTCGAGAGGGAGCGGGACATTCTAAAAAAGTCTACGGCCTTCTTCGTCAAGGAAATGGATCGCTTGCCGAAGTGATCCATTCGCTGAAGAAGGCCTGGCCGGTGAGCGTGATGTGCAAGGTGGCAGGCGTCGCACGGAGCAGCTATTACGCGCTCGGTCGCCGGCCAGTGGCGCGTCGTTCGCCCGCGGCGTTGTTGATGGCGGCGCGTGAAATCCATCGGGAAACCCGCGGCAGTTACGGCAGCCGCAGGATGTCGCAGGCGTTGCGCCAGCGCGGCTATGAGGTCGGCCGTCACCGCGCACGCTCCCTGATGCGCGAAGCGCAGTTGAAGGTACGTCGAACGCGTACGCATCGTTACAGCAAGGCCAGTGGAGAGGCGCTGGTCGCGCCGAATCTGCTGGAGCGTCACTTCGAGCAGGACAGCCCCAATCAGGTCTGGGCCGGTGACATTACGTATGTGAGTACGCGACAGGGCTGGTCGTATCTGGCCATTGTGATGGATCTGCATTCGCGCCGCATCATCGGCTGGGCGTTTGCGCTGCAGGCCGACACGGAGCTGGTGATCCGGGCTCTACGGGAGGCTCGCGCCAGACGGCGTGCATCGCACGGTGTGATGTTCCATTCCGACCAGGGCTGTCAGTACACCAGCGCCTACTTCGTGGATGATCTGAAGGCCAACGGCATGGTGCAGAGCATGAGCCGAAAGGGAAACTGCTGGGACAACGCGGTCGTGGAGCGGTTCTTTAGAAGCCTGAAAAGTGAATGGCTCAATCCAAAGGGGTACATTGACCACGCCGATGCCGAACGCGATATCGAGGCCTACATCGACGACTTTTACAACTGCCGGCGGATCCATTCGACAACAGACAGGATGCCGCCGGTGCGGTACGAAGCTTTGAGTTTTTAAAAATACCCTTTGTCGGTGTCCAGGATTACTTGACCACTACAGGTGCCGCCCCGCACAGGGGCAACGCTAATAGACCACTAACAAATCAAGGAAAGGCCAAAGGACCAACCCAAACAAACCAAACCCCAAAAGCACCAAACTCAACAACAAAAAAGCGCCGCGAAGGCCCTGCACCTGCCGGGCAGGCAAAAAAACCAAAACCTCAAACCCTCACAGCCGGAGGCACATACTTACATTCATACCGCTTCCTGACAGTGCCATTCTCATCAACGCTTTCCAGATAAACATCAAACTGCCACAACCGCGCCATGTGCTTAAGCACCTCATCGCTATCATTAGACAGATGCCGGTTATCGCTCATGAAATGCCGCAACGTCAGACTCCGGTCCCCACGCGTATTCACAGCCCAAACCTGAATGTTCGGCTCCCGATGATGCATGTCGTACTGCCGCGACAACGCCTGCCGCACATACTGATACCCGCTGTCATCATGAATCGCGGACACTTCCAGCGCATCGCGCATATCGTCATCGAGCACGGAAAATAGACGCATCTCGCGGATCAGATGCGGCGACAGATACTGCGCGACAAAACTCTCGTCCTTGAAATTGCGCATCGCGTAGTGCATCGCCGGCAGCCACGGGCTGCCCGCCAGCTCAGGGAACCACTTGCGGTCTTCCTCCGTCGGCGATTCGCAAATCCGGCGAATGTCGCTCATCATCGAAAAACCCAGCGCGTACGGATTGATGCCGCTGTAGTAAGGCTTCGTGACCGGCGGCTGGTACACCACATTGCTGTGCGAATGGAGAAACTCCATCATGAAGCCGTCTTCCAGCTTGCCCTGGTTGTACATCGTGTTGAGCAAGGTGTAGTGCCAGAACGTGGCCCAGCCCTCATTCATGACCTGGGTTTGCCGCTGTGGATAGAAATACTGCCCGACCTTGCGCACAATGCGGATCACTTCCCGCTCCCACGGCTCCAGCAACGGCGCATTCTTCTCCGCGAAATACAACAGGTTTTCTTGTGGCTCCGGCGGGTAACGCTCCTCGATTTCCTCGGGCAACGGCGTGTGCCGGCTCGGCAAGGTGCGCCACAATTCATTCACCTGCGATTGCAAATAAGCCTCGCGTTCGCGGCGCGCCGCAAACTCCTTTTCCAGCGACAGCTTCTGCGGACGTTTGTAACGGTCCACACCGTAATTCATCAATGCATGGCACGAGTCGAGCAATTCCTCCACCCGGTCGAGCCCGAAGCGCTCCTCGCACTCCGCGATGTAATTCTTCGCGTAGACGAGGTAATCGATGATCGCGTGCGCATCCGTCCAGAGCCGGAACAGATAATTGCCCTTGAAGAACGAGTTGTGGCCATAGGCCGCGTGCGCGATGACGAGCGCCTGCATCGTCATCGTGTTCTCTTCCATCAGATACGCGATGCAAGGGTTTGAATTGATGACGATTTCGTACGCCAGCCCCATCTGCCCGCGGCGATAGCTCTTCTCGGTGGAAAGAAAGTGTTTGCCGAACGACCAGTGACGGTAGTTCACCGGCATGCCGACGGACGCGTAAGCGTCCATCATCTGTTCGGCGCTGATGAGTTCGAGCTGGATCGGATACACGTCGAGTTCATATTGCTCTGCAACACGGGCAATATGCGTGTCGTACTCTTCGATCAATTCGAAGGTCCAGTCGGACGGGCACGGCAAAGGCCGCCTATCTGCTACGTTCATACGGACTTCCCTTTGCCCCACAGTGGGCGTTCCGGTGTGTCCCCGTGCTGCAGCGGTGTCGACTGCTCCGGCTGCGGCGGCTCCCGTATCGTCCGCCTTCGCCTCGGCATGCCCGGCTTGACCCTGCTGCGGCACGCCTTTCCCGCGCTCCGGCTGGTAGCCGCGCGCTTCGTTGTGCAGGTGTTTTGTCATGAAGACGCCACCTGCTTTTCAAACAGTTCCCGGAACACCGGATAGATATCCGCCGCGGTCTCGACCTTCTTCATCGCCATATGCGGCTGGCTCAGCGCCAGCTGTGCATACTCGAGCCACAGGTTCTGCTCTTCCGGCGTAACCTGGATATACGCAAAATAGCGCACCTTCTCCAGGATGTCATCCGAAAGTATCTTGCGGCACTTGGGCGAATCGTCGGTCCAATTGTCGCCGTCAGACGCCTGAGCGCCATAAATGTTCCATTCAGTCGGCGAGTAGCGCTCTTCCATCACCTTACGCATCAGCTCCAGCGCGCTCGACACCACCGTGCCGCCGCTTTCCGTCGAATGAAAGAACGTATCTTCGTCGACTTCCTCGGCGCGCGTATGGTGACGGATAAACACCACCTCGATCTTTTCGTAGTTACGCTTGAGGAACAGGTACAGCAGGATGAAAAAGCGCTTGGCGAGATCCTTGCGCTGCTCGTCCATCGAACCGGACACATCCATCAGACAGAACATGACCGCCTGGCTCGACGGCGTGGGCTGCTTCACCCGGTTCACGTAGCGCAGATCGAACGGGTCGATAAACGGAATGCGCCAGATGCGCCCGCGCAAATGGTGAATCTCCTCCTCGAGCAGCTTGATTTCCTCGCGACGGTCGGCCGGATCGGCCTTGATCTCTTCCAGTTGCCGTTCCATCTCGTGCAACTGATTGACGAGCGGCGCGCCGAGCGCAATCCGGCGGCCAAGCGCGCTTCTGAGCGAGCGGACCACGTCGATATTGTTCGGGGTGCCTTCGGCCGCCCAGCCGGCGCGGATGCTCTTCCACGTAGGCACGGCCATCAGATGGGTTTTGACGAGACGCGGGAGTTCGAGGTCGTCGAAGAAGTACTGCATGAATTCTTCGCGGCTGAGCTCGAACACAAAGTCGTCCTGACCCTCGCCTTCATTGCTCGCCTGGTTGCCCCCGCCTCCGCCGCCGCCCCCTTGCGGGCGCTGAATCTTGTCGCCGCGGATGTAGTCCGAGTTGCCCGGATGCACCATTTCCCGCTTACCGCCGGGGCCGTGCCGGAACGACGGCTCGGCAATGTCCTTGCGTGGAATCGTGATGCTCTGGGTGTTCTGGATATCCTTGATGCTGCGATCGCGTACCGCTTCCGAAACGGCGCGACGAATGTAGTTCTTGACGCGACGCAAAAAACGCTCGCGATTCGCAATACTCTTGTTCTTACCAGCTAACCTGCGGTCGATGATTTGATGAAGCACGCCCGGTCTCCCGTGTCCCATGCAACTGCACTAATTCGAGTGCGCGAGACGCAAACTGCATAGGCATGTCCGCAAACGCAACGCTATGTCCATGCAACTTGCGCTTCGCAAGGTGCCCGCGCGGCCGGACCGCGCGGGCGGCACGCAATGCGTATCATGACGACTTGCGCACGCGCAGATACCAGTCACACAGCAAGCGCACCTGCTTTGGCGTATAGCCCTTCGTCACCATCCGGTTGACGAAGTCTTCGTGCTTGCGTTGCTCTTCCGCCGAGCCCTTGGCGTTGAACGAGATCACCGGTAACAGTTCCTCCGTATTCGAGAACATCTTCTTTTCGATCACGACGCGCAGCTTCTCGTAGCTGATCCATGCGGGATTCTTCCCCGCATTCGCAGCCCGCGCACGCAGCACGAAGTTGACGATCTCGTTGCGGAAGTCCTTCGGGTTGCTGATGCCCGCAGGTTTCTCGATCTTTTCCAGTTCGGCGTTCAGCGCCGCGCGGTCGAAACTCTCGCCGGTGTCGTGGTCGCGGAATTCCTGGTCCTGAATCCAGAAGTCCGCATACGTCACATAGCGATCGAAAATATTCTGGCCATACTCGGAATACGACTCCAGATACGCGGTCTGAATCTCCTTGCCGATGAACTCGGCGTAGCGCGAGGCGAGCACGTCCTTGATGAACGACAGGTACTTCTGTTCGGTTTCCGGCGGGAACTGCTCGCGCTCGATCTGCTGTTCGAGCACATACATCAGGTGGACCGGGTTCGCGGCGACTTCGGTCGAATCGAAGTTGAATACACGCGACAGGATCTTGAACGCGAAGCGGGTCGACACGCCGGTCATCCCTTCATCCACGCCCGCGAAATCGCGATACTCCTGATACGACTTGGCCTTCGGATCGGTGTCCTTGAGGTTTTCGCCGTCGTACACCTGCATCTTCGAGAACAGGCTGGAGTTTTCCGGCTCCTGCAAGCGCGTGAGCACCGACATCTGCGCCATCATCTTCAGCGTACCCGGCGCGCATACCGCATTGGCCAGCGACGAATTACGCAGCAGCTTCTCGTAGATCTTGATCTCTTCGCCATAGCGCAGGCAATACGGCACCTTCACGACGAAGATGCGGTCGAGCAGTGCCTCGTTGTTGCGATTATTGCGGAAGGCCTTCCATTCCGACTCGTTCGAGTGAGCGAGAATCACGCCGTCGAACGGGATCGCGCCAAAACCTTCGGTGCCTTTGAAGTTGCCTTCCTGAGTCGCGGTGAGCAACGGGTGCAAGACCTTGATCGGCGCCTTGAACATTTCGACGAACTCGAGCAAGCCCTGATTCGCGAGGCACAGGCCACCGGAGTAGCTGTATGCGTCCGCATCGTCCTGGGCGTACTGCTCGAGCTTGCGGATGTCGACCTTACCGACCAGCGACGAAATATCCTGATTGTTTTCGTCACCCGGCTCGGTCTTGGCAATACCGATCTGACGAAGGATCGACGGGTAGCGGCGCACCACGCGAAACTTGCGGATGTCGCCGTTGTATTCGTGGAGGCGCTTGACCGCCCACGGACTCAGAATATTTTTCAGGTAGCGGCGTGGAATCCCGTATTGCTCTTCGAGGATCGGACCGTCCTCGTCGTAATCGAACAGACCCAGTGGCGACTCGTTGACGGGCGAACCCTTGATCGCATAGAACGGCACCCGTTCCATGAGTTGCTTCAGACGCTCCGCGATCGACGATTTACCGCCGCCGACCGGTCCCAACAGATACAGAATCTGCTTCTTTTCCTCAAGCCCCTGGGCCGAGTGCCGGAAGTAGGCGACCACCTGCTCGATCACTTCTTCCATTCCGTAGAACTCACGGAATGCGGGGTATACCTTGATGACCTTGTTCGCAAAGATACGCGACAGGCGCGGATCGTTGCGAGTGTCGATCTGTTCTGGTTCACCGATTGCCGTCAACATGCGTTCGCCGGCTGTAGCGTACGCGGCGGGATTGTCTTTGCAGAGCGCGAGATACTCCTCGAGCGAGAGTTCATCTTCTCGCGTTTTCTCGAAGCGGGTCGCGAAACTGCTGTAGATATCCATGCTACCTCCTCGCCAAAGTCTAGACCGATGTCGTGCGCGGCGCGCTATTCGGAAACGACATCGCTCGAATTCATCCTAAACCCTTTTAAATTTTTTTTCACGGACTACGTGATGAAAATCGTGCCGTGTTGCCCCTCCTGCAATCCTCACTTGGAAACACAGATTCGGTCACCTACAATCTTCCGCTCATCTCGCACTCACGCACAACGACTGCCGGACCGCATTACTGCCTCTCCAACACCTCTGCTCGCCGTGCTGATCAACACCGCTGGCGGTGTTCCATGACACGAATCGTCCTGTTCATCAAACAATCCCACTGCTGCGCCGGACAGCCTGTCTGCATGCGCACACTTTGTCGCCTCTAACGCGGACGTCATGCCATTTCCAGTGCCCGGTACTTTTTTTCATAACGCATCGCATCGCGATTCGGTCTACAGCGAAGAGCACTGTGTTACATGTTCGTTCGCGATGCCGACCAGCAGCGCCGTTCATCGGCGCATCGTGTAACGGTTCGTCAACGCACTGAAGGTTTCGTTCCACGCAATCGCGCATGGCGTGCGGCAGTCTTCGTGCGCTTGCCGCTTTTACCTGGCCCTCGTATTAACCGCGTTGGCGACATGGTTAGCCGTGTGTATAACTGGATCACGGCCATGCGATGGCTTGCTTCATAGGTGTATACGGCAAAACGTTCGATGCGGATGCTGTAAATGTAAAACGGCCGCCCGCGGGCAGCCGTTGTTTTGATGCTTCGTCTTTGTAATGGGTATCACAAGCCGCCGGTTACAAATACACCGTGCCACGCTCAGGTCAGTTCAATCTCCACTTCGCCGAGACCGTCGATGTGGCCGCGCACAATGCCCGGTTTGCCCACATTGTGCGCACCTACATACGAACCGGTGGTGATCGTCCATTCGGGCTCGATCGTAATGCCCATAGCGGCGCAATGGTTGACGAACCACACCAGCAGTTCGCGCGGATCGCCAGCCGGATTGCCGGTGGCGTCCGGCACCAGCGAGTCGCCGTCGAACGTCAATTCCAGTTCGGGCGACACGAAGTCGAAGCCCCGCGCGAGGCCCGCATAGGCAACCGGATGACCGGTAATCAACGCGCCGTTGTTCTGCGCATCCGCCAACTGTGCAAGCGGCGCGACATTGGGCCACTCGGAAAAGCGGCTGTCCACAATCTCGATGGTCGGCAGCACGACGCCGAGCTTCGCGAGCACCTCGTCGCGCGCATAAGCCCGGCCACGCGGCTCGATGGCCTCGGCGAAGCGAAAGGCAATTTCCAGTTCCACCAACACCCGGAAAAAACCGTCATGTGCCACCCGCGCGGGCGACGGCAGCACCAGCGAAGCCGGGATCGGCGCGCCCGCGGCGGCCCCGCCCGGCGCTTTGGCGCCGATCTTCCACGCGCCCGTCGAATCGCCGAGGCCCGTGATGACAGCCTGCTGGATTGCGTAGGCGGTGGCTGCGTCAGGCGGCAGGCTGTCGGGTGGCGGCGCATCGATCGGGCGATGCTGCCGCCGTGCTTCGACGAGGCGGTGCGCGAGGTCGTATTGCGTCATGTCGGTCCTTTATGGCTGGCGCGTTGAGCGGTGGGCCGCTGCGCCGGGTTGCGGCAGCGGAATAGCGGGCTCACGGTCCGCGCGCTAACGGGCTGAAACGGCACTCTTGCCGATGCGAGCCGTAGTCGCGCCCGTCAATGTACCGGATCGCGACGCTTACCAGGGTGCAGACATCGATTGTGAACGCTGCTTAGTCCACAAAACATGAAAAAAGACCGCGGTTGCGTGCGCAATCGCGGTCTTTATCGTCATGCGGCGCGCTTGATCCGCTCGAGCATGGTTCTGTCTACTGCTTCATCAGGAACGAATGTTGCGGCACAGCGGCAGCGCCGATCAGAACGTTTCCCAATCCTGATCGCTGCCGGCGCTCGCCATCGCCTTGGCCGGCGTCTTCATGGGTGCAGCCGCTGCCGCGGGTGCGGCGGGTGCTCGTGCGGCCGCAGTGGACTGCGCAGCCGCTTGTGATGACGGGTGCGACACCGGTTGCAACGCGGCTTGTGACACCTTGCGTGGCGCCGTCGCGCGAACCGGCGCAGCCGTACGCTTCGGCGCCGCGCTCACGGGCGCCTTGTAACCGCCTTCTTCGAGCTGGAACACCGCGACCGCGGCACGCAGCTTGCCGGCCTGATCTTCGAGCGAGGAAGCCGCCGCAGCCGCCTCTTCGACCAGCGCGGCATTCTGCTGCGTCACCTCATCCATCTGGGTGACCGCGCGCGCCACCTGATCGATGCCGCTGCTTTGCTCTTCCGAAGCCGCGGCGATCTCGCCCATGATGTCGGTCACACGCTGCACCGCACCGATGATCTCGGTCATAGTGCGGCCCGCTTCGTCGACCAGCGCGGAGCCGGACTGCACGCGCTCCACCGAGGTATCGATCAGCTCCTTGATTTCCTTGGCCGCCGCCGAGGAACGTTGTGCAAGGCTGCGCACCTCGCCCGCCACCACCGCGAATCCGCGCCCTTCTTCGCCGGCCCGCGCCGCTTCCACGGCCGCATTCAGGGCCAGGATGTTGGTCTGGAACGCAATCCCTTCGATGATCGAAATGATGTCGGCGATCTTCGCCGAACTCTGATTGATGTCGCCCATCGTGCCGACCACCTGGCCGACCACCGCGCTGCCCTTATTCGCGATCTCGGACGCGTTGGCCGCCAGCGAGCTCGCCTGGCGGGCGTTGTCGGCGTTCTGCTTGACGGTGCCGGTCAGCTCTTCCATGCTCGACGCGGTTTCCTGCAGCGCCGAGGCCTGCTCTTCCGTACGTGAGGACAGGTCGATATTGCCGGCCGCGATCTGACGCGTGGCGGTCGCGATCGATTCACTACCACTGCGTACCGTGCGCACCGTTTCGGTGAGATTACGCTGCATTTTGGCGATGCCTTCGAGCAACTGCCCCATTTCGTCACGTGAGGTGACCACGACCGGGCGGCGCAGATCGCCGGCGGAGATGGCGTCGAAATGTCCGAGGGCTGCGTCGAGCGGACGGGCAATCGCGCGGCTCAGCGTCAGGTAGGACAGCGCGGCGGCGATCACGCCGATCAGCAGCGCCGCGATGCTCACCATGCGGAACACTTCGAAATTGCCTTGCGCCGAGTCGTAACCCTGCTTCGCCAGCGTGAACTGGAACTTGCGCAGCGCGTCATCGGCGCTGGCGAGTTCGTTGTACGACGCCTGAATGCGTTTGGCGCTCTCGACCAACTTGCCCTGGTCGTTCGCCGTGAGGATCGTCACAAACGTGTCCAGTTGCTGATGCAGCGCCTCGCGCCTTGCGACCACGTCCTGCGCGAGACGGTCTTCTTCAGCGTCGCGCGGCAAGTCCATGTATTTTTTCCACCACGTGTCGGACGTCGCGCGCATCGTACGCGCCCGCTCGATCGTCTGCGCCACCTCCGGCGTGCCCATCATGAACGCCGCCCGGTCGAGCGCCAGCCGCTCGCGTGCCGCATACAGCTCGGCGTTGCCGATATCGACGGCGCTCGGCATGGCGTTAGTGAAAGTGTCCCGATAAGCGTCGTTCGAACGACTCATCCCGAACAGACCGAAAACGCCGATGGCAACCAGCAGCGCGGCAAGAAAAGCCATCGTGAGGCCAATCCGCGCCTTGATCGTGATGCCTTTGTTCAACATGCTTGTTCCTGTACTTAGCAAATGAGAAGCTGCGTGCGCAGCGCGGGGTAGCGTGTCGCGTCTGCCTGCATGGCGCTGTTCTGTAGCCGCGCTCTTAATATTTGGGTTTACGGCATTCGATCTGCATACTTGAAGGATTTATATAGTATGAAGAAAGACGTTGTAAGCAAATGGAAGAAATTACAAACAACTGACAGGCCGTGTCCGGGCTAAGGTCACACGGCGTTTTTTTGACGTTCGGGAAAGCAGGTTCAGTTGGCCCGGGAGCCGGATGCGCACAGGCGGGGGGGTTCGAGTGGAGCCTGGACGCGAGTCGGCCACACAGATCAAGCGGAGTTCAAGCAGAATCAGACGGAACTCGAGCGGAACTCGAGCGGCACAAAAAACTGGACGCGAAGCCTGTCGGCTCGCGTCCGGCAACGCCATCCCGCACGGTGTCAGATATCAGGCGGCCAGATCGCGCCTCGCCACGCCGGCCCATGTCGCGGTCGACTCACGCACGATCAGACGCGGCGACACGACACGCCGGCGGCCCGGCGCACGCGGAGGATTGCCCGACGCCGTCCCGGCGATGCGTTCGATCAGCGTCTGCGCGGCCATATCGCCGAGCGCGCGAACCGACTGCCCCACCGTTGAAAGCGACGGATAGGTGAATCGTCCCAGCTCGATATCGTCGAAACCAATGATCGAGCAATCGCGCGGCACGCTGATGTTGCGCTCCGCCGCGGCGCGCAGCGCGCCGATGCCCATCATGTCGTTACCGGCAAAAATCGCCGACGGTCTCACGGTGTCGAACAGTTGCCCCGCCGCGCGATGGCCACCCATCCCCGAAAAATCGCCTTCGACGATCGCGCCCGCTGGGATCTCGATGCCGCGCTCCGTCATGGCGCGGATAAAGCCGTGCAAACGCATGGCGCTCACCGCCGTCTTCACGGGTCCGGTAATGCAGCCGATTCGCACATGCCCCAGTTCGAGCAGATGACGCGTCGCGAGGTAGCCGCCCTTCTCGTGGTCGATCTGCACCAGATCCGCGTTCACGCCTTCGATGTTGCGATCGACCACCACCAGCGGCTCCCGGGCGTCGGCGAGCGTCTGCGCCAGCACCGCGTCGTCGCCCGCGGAGGCAACGATCAGGCCGTCGATACGCTTTTCCTGCAGCACGCGCAGATAGTTTCGCTGCTTGGCCGGATCGTCGTCGGAATTGCAGAAGAACAGGCAATAGCCGTTGCGCGCGCAACCGTCCTCGATACCGCGCGCCATCTCCGCGAAATACGGGTTCGTGCTGTTCGGCACCACCAGACCGATCGTCGCCGTCGCCCGCGCCTTGAGCGAGCGGGCCACCGCCGACGGCACATAGTGAAGCTGACGGATCGCGTGTTCGACCTTCGCGCGCACATCGGCCGACACCGGCCGTGAGTTGTTCACCACGTGCGATACCGTAGTGAACGACACGCCTGCCACGGCCGCTACATCCTTGATCGTCGCCATAACCTGTTGCTCTCCTGCCTGTTGTTCCCGCCGGCCACGCCATCTGGCGACCCACCGGACGTCTTCATCGACGCGCGCCAGGTGTGCCCGAGATGCCGCCCGCGGCCTCGCTTGCCGGTCGATCGGTCATGCCAGACTCCCTGCTTCATGGGTGTCGACGGTATGCAGCAACGCTGCGCGCCTGCGGCGGGCGGCAAAAGCGGCGGCCAGCAACGCGTCCTGCGACCATTTGTCGCGCCCGCACCCACCCGTCATGCTTCCCGCGGACAACTCGCGCCGATCCGGTCGCAGATCGGCATCAGCCCGCGCAGGTCGCTCGACACCACAATAAGCGCGCCCTTCACGCTCCAGGACCCCCAAGGCCACCGATTATTTTGGATAGCGTACTCTTGCCGGCGCCGCTCCTGCCCGTGAGCGCTAGTGCCTATTCGCCGTGCAATTACCTTCGTGACGCTTACCTCTGAATTAACGGCGGGCCGTCCGGTTTCTTGAGCGTTTATTGAATTGGCGCGGATTCGCACGTTTTTGCCACGCATTCAAGCCACGCATTCAATATGCTACGGCGGGCGGGCGAACAACCCGCGTCACCCGATTTGCTGCAGTGCTACTCGCGATGCCCGATCCAGTCGTCCCGGTTTCGTAGTGGTACGTAGTGGTCCTTTGCTGGCGGTACTTTCCGGTACGCGATGCTCGATGCTTACCGGGTCACCAAATCACATGGCGTTTCCACCACACCGGACAACTGCGACTGCTTCTTGTGCTCGCTGATCGCCTTGAGCGCCGTATCGATCCCGAACACGGCCTGCTTGGCCGCGTACTGGTCGGCGGTGGCGAGGACGCGGCCGTCCTTGAGCATCGGCCTGATCGCATTGATGTTGTCGTAACCGACCACGAGCACCTTGCCCTGCCGGCCCGCCGCGCGGACGGCCGAGACCGCGCCGATCGCCATATTGTCGTTGCCGGCGAGGAGCGCCTTCAGATTCGGATACTCATTGAGCATGGCGGAGGCCACCGCGTTGCCTTTGTCGATTTCCCATTCGCCCGATTGCACCGATACGACCTTGGCACCGACCGCTTGCATCGCGTCCTTGAAGCCCGCGGTGCGTTGCTGCGCGTTGGTCGTGGTCGACACGCCTTCGATAATGCCCACTTCGTCGCCCGCCTTCAGCTTTTTGGCCAGGTAATCGCCGACCTTCTGTGCGCCCTTGCGGTTATCCGGGCCGACAAACGGCACGTTCAGATCCTTCGACCTGAGCACGTCCGGGTCGAGCCGGTTGTCGATATTCACGACGATGATGCCCGCGTCGATGGCCTTCTTGACCACCGGCACCAGCGCCTTCGAATCGGCCGGAGCCAGCACGATCGCGTCGACTTTCGAGACGATCATCTGCTCGACGATCCTGATCTGGTTCGCGGTGTCGGTCTCGTCCTTGATGCCGTTGGTGATCAGATCGAATTGGGAGGCGTTGTGCTTCTGATAGTCCTTCGCGCCGTTTTCCATGGTCAGGAAAAACTCGTTCGCGAGAGACTTCATCACTAGCGCGACCCTCGGTTTATGGGCAGCCGCGCTTTGCGCATTAGCAGAAGAAAACGGTAAAGCGGCGGTGGCGGTGACGAGAACAGCGGCCGCCAATAAGCGGCGGCGAATGCGATGGCTCATGCCTATCTCCAGAAAACCTTCTTGAGGCTCGCGATCGAGCCGTGTTTTTTTAGTCTCGCGCAAACGTTTGCGAGGCCTATTCTCAGCGCGCCCGGTCCGGACTGTCAACGATTCGTGGTGATGCGAGGCGCCGGCACGCGAAACGCGCGCGGATCAGGCGCGCCCGCCGGATTCGATCCGGCGCGGCGCTTAAGTCCACCATCAGGCTGCAGGTCGGCAAGGGTTCCTCGTTTGATCCGTGCGTGGCAAATTTGCCGCCGGCTGCAAACTCCACAGACGGCGGGCCGTCTATGCTGGACTTTTATTGCGCACCATGCAAGCGGGAACCCCGCGAGAACGCTCGCGGGACGACCGGTCAACCGCCTGTCAAAGCCAGTCGGCCTTGCGAAAACGCCAGTACAGGACCACATCCACCGCCAGCATCACGAGGAGGCAGATCGGATAGCCGTACTTGCTGTGCAGCCCGGGGATGCTCTCGAAGTTCATCCCGTAGATGCCGGCGATCATGGTCGGCACCGCGAACAGCGCGGCGAACGAGCCGAGCCGCTTGGTCACTTCGCTCTCGGCAAGCGAGATCATCCCCAGATTGACCTGCACCGCGGTCACGACCATTTCGCGCCGGCCGTCGATGGTTTTGACGATCCGCTGGAGATGGTCGTAGACGTCGCGGAAATAGGCCTGCATGCCCTCGCAGACACTCGGAATGCGGCCGCCCGTCAGCTTGCCGATCCCTTCCTGCAAGGGGGCAATATGGTGCTGCAAGATGACGAGACGGCGTTTCAACGAGTACAGATCCTCGATGATCGCCCGCGAGGCCGCCGAATTATTGCGTTCGAAGATGCGGTCTTCGAGTGCTTCGATCTCCGTGTTCATGGCCTCGACGATCGGAAAATAGCGATCGACGATGTCGTCGGCCAGTGCGTACAACACGAACGCCGAACCCTCCTTGAGCAGTTGCGGCTCGCGCTCGCAACGGGCGCGAACGTTCTGGAACCCGGCGCGCGTGCCGCGGCGCACCGACAGCACATAGTTGTGCCCCACGAACACGTCGACCTCGCCGATCAGCAGTTCGCCCGCCTCATCCATTTCCACGGTATGCATGACGGCGAACAGCGACTCGTCGTACTCCTCGATTTTCGGACGTTGATGGCCGTTTCGCACGTCCTCGATTGCGAGTTCGTGCAGGCCGAACTCGTGCTGCATCACAGCCAGTTCTTCCGGCTCCGGGTCTTTCAGTGCGACCCAAACAAAGCACTCGGGTCGCGCCACGTAGTCGCTGATGCTCTCGATATCGATGTCGCCCAGCTTCCTGCCGTCCTGATAGGCGGCGCAATTGATCAGCATGTTGGATTACCTTGAAAACGGAGCAGACCGGCCGGCCTGGGGCCGTACCCAGGCGCGGTGGCCAATCCGCGTGAACGAATACACGACAGCCGCCATGTTAAGGGCTCTGCGTGAACATCATGTAGCCAATTGTTAAACCCGCGGCGCAGCGGCGGCAGGCGCCGGCCGGGTTGGCGCGGCCGGGTGCCGGCCGGCGCCGCCACGGCCCTGCGCCACGCTACCGGGCAACCCTGCGCAAAACGATGCGGTGATCGTCACCGAAGCTGACCGACGCGTGGTTCGTGTAACGCGTATCCGCAGTGACCGTAAAGCGCATCTCCACGACCGGATCGAATTGGGTGGAGACGCCGATGCGATGCACGCCCGGGCTCAGATAGAAGACGACGTGTTCGCCGTTCATCAGATCGGTGACCTGTTCGCCGTCGATATACACAAGGGCATCGCGAAACCGGACAATCACGTCGCGGGAACGTTCGCGCCGCACGTCCACGGCCACCAGCCCGGTTCCGGGCTGCGTGTAACCGGGCTGGACGATGCGCGTTTGCGGCACCTCCTTGAACGCCACGGGTTCGGCCGGAGTCGACGCGCAACCGGCGAGCGACGCGACAGCCAGCGCGAGCAGCGCGGCTTTGCAGTGGAAGTGCTGGCGCATCGGCATGCTGGGTCTCCCGGGTCGCTGATCGTGTTATTGGTCGTGCTGGGCGTGATGCTGTTCTTGTTACAGGCGCATTGCGCATTGCGCCCCGCTAGCCGCGGCGCCTGGCCACAGATCCTGGCTGAGGCGCCGAAGCGCAAAACGCCTTGCCCCTCTTGCACCAGACCGCGTTCTTCTTCATGATCGCTGCAAAGCGCGGCGCTGTGGGCGCCGCGCGCTGCGGATTTACCCTCGGATCCGCCGCGTGTTACCTTTGTTTGCCCTCAAGTTTGCTTCTCTGTACCGGCTATGCGTGACGCTTCATCGTCCGCCACGTCGGACCTGCGATCAAGGAGACTGCAATGTGGTATTTCACCTGGATTCTCGGCATTGGCGTGGCGTTGGGCTTCGGCATCATCAATGTGATGTGGCTGGAAGCCAGCGGTAAATTCGCGCGTGATCCGCAAGTCGCCGGCAGCCCGGCCGCTGCGCCCGAGGACAGGTCTTCGTGACGCATCTGGTTTTCTTCTGCGGTCACGCAGGCACCGGCAAAACCACGCTGGCGAAGAAACTGATCGGCCCACTCATGCAGGCAAGTTCGTCGCCCTTCTGCCTGCTCGACAAAGATACGTTGTTCGGCGGCTACAGCGCAGCCGCCATGAGCATGCTGACCGGCGACCCGAACGACCGCGACAGCCCGCTTTTCCTCCAGCACCTGCGCGAGCCCGAGTATCGCGGCCTGCTCGACACCGCCCGCGACAATCTCGAGATCGGTGTCAGCGCGCTGGTGGTCGGGCCGCTGTCGCGCGAAGTGCGCGAGCGGCGCCTGTTCGATCGCGCCTGGCTCGGCATCGGCACGGACGTCACACTGCGGGTAGTGTGGATCACCACATCGGAAGAGACTGCCCATCAGCGTATCGTCGAGCGCGGCAATCCGAACGATGCCTACAAACTCGCGCATTGGGACGAATATCGGCAGCGCCGCTTCGTGCCGAGCGGCGAGATTTGCGACGACCTGTTGATGTTCGACAACACCGCGCCCACCCGCGCGGATTACGAAGCATTGCTCGCACAGCTGGTGGGCGAGCCGCATGTGTCGTCGGGGATGCCGCCGTTACCTGTGTAGCGGCCGGTGCAGCAGCCCGGTTAATACCGGCGTTTCAAACGCACAACGCCCCGCAATGCGGGGCGTTGGCGTTCATAACGCGGCCCTCTATGAGGCGTTTTTCGTTGCTTGCGTTGGTTGTGCTACTCGCGTTGCTGGCGGCAGTCACTGCCGCGGTGTCGCACGGCCCCCGGTTTTGAGCCTGATCTGAAATCTCGGTGCGGTGATCGCGGCTTACACCGTTGCCATCGCATCCAGCGACTGCCCTTCGTACAACTGGCCAAAGCGGTTCGCAAGGAAGTCTCGCAGCGACACCTGTTCCTGACGCACGAAGCCGCTTTGCGGCAGCTTCTTCTCACGGAACAGATCGAGCACCGCGCACATCGCGCCGGCCGTAGTGATCTGGATCGCGCTCATCGGCACACCGCACACCGTCTTCGCGAAAATCTTGCGGGTGAAGACTTCCTGCACCAGTTGACCATCGCGCATGCCGCTCACCGTGATGAACACCAGCACGACGTCCTGCGCGGTCGCAGGCACCGAACGGCGCATGATGGTCTTGAGCGTATCGCGGTCGCTCGCCAGACGCAGGTCTTCCAGCAGGAACTGCATCAGGTTGCGGTGGCCCGGATAGCGCACCGACTTGTAGTCGAGCGACTCGACCCGGCCCGCCAGCGTTTCGCATAGCGTGCCCAGACCGCCCGAGGTATTGAAGGCTTCGTATTCGGTGCCGTCGAGCGAGAAATGTTCGAGGCCTTCGAGCGGCTGCACCCACTGCGTGCGGCTGTCGCGGATCGCCTCGCAGGGCTGGCAGTACTCGTTGATCAGGCCGTCGACGCTCCACGTCAGGTTGTATTTCAGCGCATTGGTCGGGAATTCCGGCAGCGCGCCGACGCGCATCTTGACGTCGCGGATTTCGCTGAAGCGGTTCGCCAGTTCATGCGCGGCGATGCCGATGAAACCCGGCGCCAGACCGCACTGCGGCATGAAGGCGTGATCGGCGGAGTCGGCGATCTCACGGATCGCGTGAGTGGCGCGCACGTCTTCGGTCAGATCGAAGTAATGGACGCCCGCGCCCCTGGCGGCCGAAGCCACGTTCACCGCGAGGTAATACGGCAGCGCGTTGATGAGCGTATCGAAGCCTTGAATGGCGGCACGCAGGGCGGCGGCGTCGGCGGAATCGACGCGGCGGGTCGGAATACCCTGGGCGGCGAGCTTATCGAGCGCATGTTGATCGCGGTCGAACGCGACAACGTCGTAGTCGCCAGTTTCGCGCAACATATGAGCGATGGTGTGACCGATCAAACCTGCGCCAACAATGGCTACTTTCATGCGCTTCTCCTTATTCTCTGTCTGCTGTCTCCAGCTTGGGAAGTGCGCTGCGCTTAGGCGCGGCGCCCGGCGGGCTGAACCCTCGAGACACAGTTTAGGGAGAAGCAAAAACAGTTCATACGCGCAAAATGCTGCGCTATGACCATGATTTTCGACGTTATGACGAGACAATTAGTCGATATGTCGAAAACATGTCAAAACGGCGTAAAAATCGGGCAGCGGATCACACCATGCCGCGGTCAATCTTGCGCGCCAGAATGATCGACGTAGTAGTCCGCTCCACGCCTTCCAGGCCACCGATCTCATCGAGCAGATCGTTGAGGCGGTCGGGCGAATCGGCGCGCAGCCACGCGACATAATCGAACTCGCCGCTCACCGCGCAGAGCAATTGCACCTCGGGCATCTTGCCGAGACGCTTCTGCACGGCAGGTCCGTACTTCGGCGCGATGATGATGCCGACGTAGGCCTGAATGCTCGAGTCGAGCACATCCTGGCCGAGCCGCACGCTATAGCCGCCGATCACATTGCTGCGTTCGAGCCGAGCGATGCGGGCGATCACGGTGGTACGCGCCACATCCAGCTGGCGCGCGAGATTGGCGACGCTTTCACGGGCGTTGGCTTGCAGCGCCGCCACGAGGCTGCGGTCGAGTTCGTCGAGTTGGTCGAGGCGCGGAGGTCTCATCGGAGGCTAAAGTTGGTCAGGCGTGGAGCGGATTATCGCGCGTATTGTGGGCATCGGGGATCAGGCCTCGAGCATCGAGCATCGGACGGCAGGCCGAAGAACCGCGAAAGATCACACGCCGAATCGCTCGATCACGAAGTCGATGAAGCTGGTGAGCTTCGGCGTGGCACGGCGATCACGCGGATAGACCAGGTGAACGGGCGCACCCTCGGGCAAATAGTCCTCCAGCACCGACACCAGTTCGCCGCTGGCGATCTCTCTCGCGAGCAGCGCCTCCGGCTGCAACACCAGCCCGAAGCCGCGCAAGGCGGCCACCTTGAGCGCCTGGCCGTTGTTGGCCCGGAACCGTCCGGCCCGCAACTGGTTTTCGTCCGCGCTCTCGCCACCCAGCCGCCACAGGCCCTCGCGGCCCCAATGCAGAAAGCCCAGACATTCGTGCCGCGTCAGGTCGGCCGGCGTGCGCGGTATGCCGGCTCGCGCCAGATAGGCCGGCGAAGCGCAGGCGCGCATCCGGTAAGGCTTCAACGGCCGCGCGACGAAACTGGAATCCGGCAAATGACCGATTCGCACCGAAGCGTCGAAGCCCTCCTCCACCAGATCGATCACGCGATTCGACAAATCCAGTTCAAGGCTCACGTCTGGCCAGGCGCTCAGGTAGTCGGTCATCGCCGGCGCGAAGACTTCCACGCCGTAGGTCAACGGCACCGTCACCTTCAGCACCCCGCGCGGCGCGGCTGCCATTGCCTCGGCCGCGGACTCCGCCTCCTTGACGTCCGCCAGAATGCGCCGGCACTGCTCGTAATAGTGCCGGCCGATTTCCGTCAGACTCTGACGGCGCGTGGTGCGCGTCAGCAGCCGCGTCGCAAGCCGCGTTTCAAGCGAGCGGATGTGCTTGCCCACCATTGCCGACGAAATGTTAAATCGTTCGGCCGCTGCTGTAAGACTGCCCGCTTCGACCACCGCGACGAAGATTTCCATGCTGACGAATTTGTCCACCCGCTATTTCCTGTTCGTTTCGGTTGTAAGCGTTTGTCGCACTGCAACCGCAGTGTAGGGATATCGTGATACTAATAGCGGCGACGGCGAAGTGGGCAGCCGGTCGCCTTGCGTCGCCATGCCGATGCACGTTAGGCCGCTCGCCATGCTCGCCTGGTCCCAATTCGAACAGACATCAGGAGTTTCGATGAAAAAAGCACTCGTAATGCTGGCCACCGCAGTCGCCATGAGCGGCGCATTCGCACAAACTTCCGCGCCGGCTTCGGCGCCGGCCAGCGCCTCGGCACCCGCCGCAAAAGCCGGCCACGAGCGCAATGTCGAAGACCGCATCACGTTCCTGCACACCAAGCTGAAGATCACGCCGGAGCAGGAAACGCAGTGGAACGCTTTCGCCGACGTGATGCGCAACAACGGCCAGACGATGGGGCAGTTGTTCCAGCAGCGCAAGGCCGCCACGAACCTGTCCGCGCTCGACGACATGAAGCAATATGCGACGATCGCCCAAGCCCATGCTGACGGCATGAAGAAACTGGTCGACGCGTTCGATCCGCTGTACAACAGCTTCTCGCCGGAACAGAAGAAGCTGGCCGACGCGACGTTCCACCAGGGCGGCCCTGAAAGCGGCGGCCGTCACCATGGCAAGGGTGCCAAAAAGGCGCCGGCGGCGGCTGAGTGAGGCTTGTGAAGCCCTCAGCGCTTCATTGAGCAACGTCACTGAGCAACGTCGCTGAGCAGCTTCACCGCAGGCGAGGCTGGGAGCGCACGGCGCGTGTTTGCGCGCCGTGCGCTCAGTTCTTTCGCCTTCGAGAACAGCCCGGCCGCTCCCGACGGCAAAAGAAGCCGATCTTCAAACGCATCTGGCATGATTGCGAGTAAGTGGCGTCGAGACGCAAAGTCCCGGCGCGGCTGTCAATCTCTCTACACTCATTCGCTTGATGACCGAACTCAAAAATCTCGATCTGAATAACGATGCCGACGCCCAACGCGTCGTCAAGAACGAAACCGTGAGCGTCGAGTTCGCCGCTGCCGAAGGCGAACTGATGAGCCTCGAAGGTCCGAACCGCTACGCTCCGGGCGACGCGCTGATTACCGGCTCGACCGGCGAGCGCTGGGTCGTCTCGCGCGACCGCTTCGATGCCAAGTACCTGCCGCAAGACGCCGCCCTCGCCCACGGCGAACCAGGCGCATACCGCAACCGGCCGGCCGTCGTGCTGGCTAAACAGATGAACGAAGCGTTTTCGCTAGCCCGTTCGGCAAGCGGGGGCGATGTGCTGCACGGCGCCGCCGGAGACTGGATCATGCAATACGCGCCGGGTGATTACGGTGTGGTGCAGGCCGCACGCTTCGCGAAGGTCTATCGGCTCGCCGATTGAGTTTGCGGCAAACTGAGCGCGGCAAGCCTCGCGCACTCGGGGCCGCCCGCCGGCGCATGATCCGAGCGACTTGAGTCGACCATTTCAGGCAAACTCGTCGCCGAGATCCACCGTCACATCGCGCGCCACCGCTTCGCCGTTCGCATACTGTTCTTCGAGCGAGCCGAGGCTCGCTTCGACATACGCCCGCAACACGGCGAAACTCCGGCCACGCAGCCGTGCCGGCAACGCGCGATAACGCGCCAGCGCCGTCGGTGCAATCACCACGGTCATCACGATGCGGCGCGCAGTTGCGCCGAAACGCATGGCAACCCAGTGAATCGCCAGGGTCGGCGTGCCGTCTTCGCCCGCACGCTGGATGAACTGTGTCTGCTCCGGAAACAGATCGCTGATGACGCGCGCCAATTCCTCGAACTCGGGATTCGCGCAGTCGTATTGGTAAGCTTCTTCCATGAGATGTGCCGAAAGGATGAGCCTGAACGGCGTACCGCAAGGGTACGCCGGAAGTTAATGAATCGCGAAGGGAGTGTGTAACAGCCGCCTCACGCAAGCTGCCTCACACGGCAACCGCCGGGCGGCGGAACACTCTGAACAGCAGGCCCGCGACAATCAGCGCCCCCAGCGCGTACACCCCGTCCACGGCGGCGAGCGGCACGAGTTGCGCCTGGAACAATGCAGCCGGCACGTCGACCAACGCATGCAACAGAATCGCGAGCGGCAGGATGCCACGCCAGCCCGCCTGCAGGCCGCGCCACATCAGCACCGACAAACCGATCTGGAACACCAGCGCAGCCACTCGTTCGAGCGCGAAAATGCCCGCCGTCTGCGGCGTCAGGCTGGCGAGGATCAGGTGGATGCGCATCACCGAGTCGGTCGGCAGATTGCTCAGATAACCGTCCAGTTCGCCGCGATTTTCGAAAATAGCGAACAGGATCCACTGAATCTGCACCAGCACGCCGACCAGCCAGGCCTCCGCGCCACCGTGGCCGAGGCCATAGGTCAGCGCGGTGCCGTCACCCGTGTTTGCGGCAGACGCGGACCTCGCCGCGGCGCGCTTGAGCAACAGACGCATCCCAATGAAACGCCCCACTTCTTCGCACACGCCCGCCACCAGCGCGCCATACACCACGAAGGCCAGCGGATTGGATAAAAAGGTGGCGGTCGCTTCGTTCCGATGGAGCACGTAGTCGTTCAGCGCGCGCTCGATCACCATCGCGAACAGCGCGAATATGGCGATGCCGGTGATCGCGTCACGGGGTTTCAGCGCGAGCGGCCGACGCAGACGGCGATAGATCAGGAACGGTAAAGCGGCGACGAACAGGGTCGCAACGGTGAGGCTCGAGAGGGTAAGCGGTGCAACAACCATGAGTTTCCTTGCGATGACCGGCCCGCACCCGCTGCGCGCCGCAGCCCGAATGATCGCAGATCAGCGCGAAGTTGACGCACGCACGATCAATTCGCCCGGCAGAAGACAGTCGCGCGCGGTGGTTTGAACCCCTTCGATGCGCTCATGAAGGAACTCGACGGCGCGATAGCCGATCTCGTAGGTCGGCTGACGGATCGTGGTGATGCCGGTCAATTCGGCCCATTCGGGATCGTCGATCGACAGCAGCGCCACGCGCGCCTGCCAATCCGCGCCATAGCGCGCTTTCAGATGGAGGGCGAGGCACAGCGCGACCGGCGCGTTGGCCGCGAACAACGCGATGCGGGCGGGTTTGCCGACGCTGCTGCTTGAGGCGTTAACTATGGCGTTATCGATAGCGTTGGCCACGGCCCCGTCGGATCTGCCAGCCGCATCGATTGCGCGGTCCAGTTCGGCGAGCGCATGCTCGACGGCTTCCGGGTCGGCAAGATTCAGCACCAGCGTATGCCCACGCGCGCCGCCCTTGCCGCCTTCGTCCTTGCCAGCCACACCGCGCATCACCTCGCGAAAAGCCGCCTCGCGCAGTTGCCGCGAACTGACTTGCTCGAAGGGCTGCACGACAAACCAGATATCGTCGAAACCATGCTCGAGCAGGTGCCGCGTACCGAGCTCCGCGGCCGCCCAGTTGTCCAGCCCGACCATATCGGCGACTAGCCCCTCCACCGAACGGTCGACCAGCACCGCCGGAATTCCCCCACCGCCCACCGGCCGCAGGGTTTCCTCGCGCACGCCGAGCGCGTTGACAATCACGCCTTCCACACGATACGTGGTGAGCAGTTGCAGATAGCGCCGCTCCATTTCGACTTCGTTGGCCGCGTGGCAGATCAGCGGCATCAAGCCGAGCGCCTGGCAGGCGGCTTCCACGCCTTGCAACACTTCGACGCTGTACGGGTTGGTCAGATCCGCGAGCAGCATGCCGATCAGACGGTTACGGCCTCGCTTGAGGCCGCGCGCCATCTGGTTCGGCTGATAGTCGAGACGTTCGATGGCCGCCTCGATGCGCGCGCGCAATTCCGGCGACAGCACGCTCATCTCGCCATTCAGATAGCGCGAGATGCTGGTCTTGCCGGTGCCGGCTTCACGCGCGACGTCGGTAATCGTCGCGCGGCGCGTGGCGGCAAGGGGCGTCGTGCTCATGACTTCAATACGTCGCGGTTGACGATGTTGGTCGCGAGCGTACCCGCGAGCGCCGCGACGAGGTTTTCCGCCGCATTGCGCGCCATCGCATGACGGGTCTCGTGCGTCGCCGAACCGATATGCGGCAGCGCAACCACGTTCGCCATTTTCAGCAGCGGCGAATCGGCCGGCAACGGCTCGGTCTCGAACACGTCCAGACCCGCGCCGTGAATCGTGCCGTTTTGCAGGGCTTCGATCAACGCCTGTTCATCGACCGTGGCGCCGCGCGAAGCGTTGATCAGGATCGCACTCTTCTTCATCGACTTCAGTTCGGCGGCGCCGATCATGTGCTTCGTCTCGGGCGTGAGCGGCACCTGCAGGCAAACGAAATCGGAGGTCGCAAGCAACTCCGCCAACTCGACACGGCGTGCGCCGTACGCCTGTTCCGCCTGCGCATTTGCGCTGCGGTTCGTGTACAGCACCTTCATATTGAAGCCGAGCGCCGCACGCCGCGCGACCGCGCCGCCGATCCGTCCCAGCCCGACGATACCGAGTGTCTTGCCCTGCACATCGACGCCAAAATGGGCGGGGCCGATGCTGTGCTTCCACTGCCCCGCCTTCACCCACTCCGCCAGTTCGACCACGCGCCGCGCCGATGCGAGGATCAGCGAGAACACCGTATCGGCGGTCGATTCGGTCAATACGTCCGGCGTATGCGCAAGTACGATGCCGCGGCGCGTGAGGTCGGCCACGTCGAACTGGTCATAGCCCACCGAGATGGTCGACAACGCCTTCAACCGGCTCGCGCCTTCGAGCATCGCCGGCGTGATTTTCACGCTCGAACCGATGCCGCCGTCGGCATCCTTCAACGCGGCGACAAACGTGTCGTGCTGCGCAGGGTCGACCTGCACGACCTGCGCATGCTGCTGCAGATACGCGAGCACATCCTCGGGCAACGACTTCCATGCGACGATCTTCTTCATCTGCCTATTTTCCTTGCAACGGTGTAGCGAGCTTGCCGGTCTGATTCAGTGGCTGTGCCTGCGGCTGCGGCTTGACGATCAACGTCAGAATCACCGCGGCAATCAAGGCCACGCTCATGAACGCATACGACGCCGCGGGCGAACCGGTCGCGCCATTCAGATAGCCGACCACGTATGAGCCGACGAACGAACCGAGCGCACCCATGCTGTTGATCAGCGCCATCGCGCCGCCCGCAACGTTCTTCGGCAGCAACTCCGGCACGATCGCGAAGAACGGCCCGTACGGCGCATACATCGCACCGCCGGCGATCACCAGCAGCGCATACGAAATCCAGAAGTGCGTGGAGCCGAGCGCATACGACGCGGCGAACGCAATCGCGCCGACCAGCAGGAACGGCCACACGAACACTTTGCGGCGGTTGAGTTTATCCGATGCCCACGAAGCCGCAAGCATCGCGATCGTGGCCGCCAGATACGGCAGCGCCGAGAGCCAGCCGGTTTCGACCATGCCGAGCGTCGAACCGTTCTTCAGGATCGACGGCAGCCACAGCACGAAACCGTACACGCCGATGCTCCAGCAAAAATACTGTGCGCACAGCTTGATGACCGCGGGCGTGCGAAATGCTTCGCTGTAATTGCGCACCGGTTTGATGGCGGCCTGTTCGGCGCGCAAGGTTTCGGCGAGGTCGTCCTTTTGCTGCTGCGTGAGCCACGAGACCTGCTGCGGCTTGTCCTGCACGATGAACCACCAGCACACCGCCCAGATAATCGCGGGTGCGCCTTCGGCGATGAACATATGGCGCCAGCCGAACGAGTGCACCAGATAGCCCGATACCACCGACATCCACAGCACTGTCACCGGATTGCCGAGAATCAGGAAGGTGTTGGCCCGCGAGCGCTCGCTCTTCGTGAACCAGTTGCTGATGAAAATCAGCATTGCCGGCATCACCGCGGCTTCGACCACGCCGAGCACGAAGCGGATCACCATCAGCGAGGGGATATTGCTGACCATGCCGGTCAATGCCGCGCATCCGCCCCACAGGACCAGACTCCAGAACACGAGCTTTTTGACGCTGCGGCGTTCCGCGTAAATCGCGCCGGGAATCTGAAAGAAGAAATAACCGAGAAAGAACAACGCGCCGATCAGCGACGAGAGTCCTTTGCTAATGCCGAGATCCTGGTTGATGCCGGCGGCCGACGCGAAACCGAAGTTCGCGCGGTCGAGGTAGGCCAGGCTGTACGTGATGAATACGATCGGCATGATCGTCCACCAACGGCGAATCGCAAGCGATGATGAGGTCATGGAAGTCTCCTTTGTCGACCAGAGTTAGCGCTTTAGCGCTTACTCTGGTCCCATGCAGTTGCGGTCGACCAGAGTTAGCGCTTTAGCGCTTACTCTGGTCCCATGCAGTTAGTTGCTTACGGCTTCCCGAAGCAATGACGGACGGTCATGGGCGCTCTTAAGCGCTCTTGCTGTTATCGAGCCGGCTATTACCGGACAGCTCGGGATGCGCCAGATGCGACACGCTCCCGGCTCCCCCGCGCTCACGCCGCACTGGCGACGCTGGTCGCGTCGGCCAGTTCGAGCGCGTCCAGTTCGGCGCGGCTCGGCAGTCCTTCCGAATCGCCGATCACCTGGATCGCCAGCGCGCCGATCCGGTTGCCGCGCGCGACCGCTTGCGGCAGCGCCTTGCCTTCAAGCAGCGCGCTGACCACGCCGACCGCGAAACCATCGCCCGCGCCCACCGTGTCCACGACCTTCGCGACCGGCTGGCCGGCGATCACGGCGGCATCGTCGGCGGTGCGAAAGTACGCGCCCTCGGCGCCGAGCTTGATGATCACGCCACGCGCGCCCTGATCGAGATAAAACTTTGCAATGTCTTCCGCTTGCGTATAGCCGGTCAGGATTTCTCCTTCGCCGATGCCGGGCAATACCCAGTCGGCCAGCGCGGCAAGCGCATTCAACCCTTCGACCATCGCGGCGCGCGAGGGCCACAGCGTCGGACGCAGATTCGGGTCGAACGAGATCGTCTTACCTGCTGCACGCATTTCTCGCGCCAGATGGAAAGCCAGTTCGCACGAACTCGCCGAAATAGCCGGCGCCACGCCCGTCAGGTGAAGGTGACGCGCCGACAGCACATAATCGGCCGCGTAGTCGGCCAATGACAGGTGACTCGCCGCCGACCCTTTGCGGAAATACTCGACCGTCGGATCGCTGCCGTCGTCGTTTTTCGACTTCAACTGGAAACCGGTCGGGTAGCGCTCGTCGGTGGTGACGCAGCGCTGGTCGATGCCTTCTTTCGTCAGCGTGTCGCGCACGTACTGGCCGAATGAATCGTTGCCGACGCGGCTCATCCAGCCCACCTTGAAACCCAGTCGCGACAGGCCGATCGCCACATTCAGATCGGCGCCCGCGACGCGCTTGGTGAATAGCCCGACGCCGGCAAGTGCGCCGGTTTCGGCGGCCACGAACATGGCCATCGCTTCACCGTAGGTGATGACGTCGAGTGCTGCGCTTGTGTTGCTCATGCTTCGCTCCTGCGTGTTGCCGCTTGCTGCCCGTTTGCTGCCCGTCTGCTGCCCGCTTGCTGCCGTGTTTTCGCTACCACGCTTCTCTCAGGTCCTGCGCACCGCTTACGCGGCAGCCAGCCACGCGACATAGTGCGCAGCGTCCGCATCGATACGGTTCGCATCGAACGGAAACTCAATGCCGCGCGGCACGTGGCGCGGCAGCTTGTCGAGCACCGCGGCGAACTGCGTGTCGCCGGCCGCAGGCGCGGCGGGAAAGCGCCGTGCGCCCTCACCCACCGCCGTCTTGCAATGGATGTATTCGACGTGGGCGGCCAGCGGGCCCGCGGCATCGAGCGGCGCGACATCGCGCCATGCCCAGTTACCGACGTCGAAGGTCATGCCGAAACTCCCGGCGTGGCCTTCACGCGCGAGCGCGTCGAACAGGCCAATGAATTGCGCGAGCGAGCCGCCCTCGGCCAACTGACCGTTCTCGACGACGAGCCGCACATTCGCGCCGCGCAGATACCCGGCAATCTCCGCGGCATGAGCCTCCGAAGCGAAGCCACCGAGTTGCAGCTTCACGAAGCGCGCGCCGAACGCCGTGGCTTCGTCGAGCGCGAGAAGCAGCGCGCCGGTGTCGAGCCGTCCATCTGACGTGTACAGCGACGCCGGGGTCGAATACACCGACCACAAACCGAGTTCGGTAATCGCTTTGCCCAGCGCGCTCAATGCTTGCGGAGCAGCGTCGGCTTCGTTCGCGAACAGTTCGCGGCGCACTTCGAAGGCCGCCGCGCCCGCCTGTCTGCTCACTTCGGCCCACTTCAGATGACCGTCCTTACGGACCGCGTCCATCCCGAAGGCACTTGCGACAATCACCACGTCAACTGCATCAGTCATGTCGAATTTACTCAAATCTATGTCATATCAGCCTTCGATCGGCATTTGGAACCGGTTCCAAATGCGTTTCGAAAAAAAGCGCCGAGGCGCTTGCGATGCCCGAATAGTGCGCCGGAGGCGCCGTCATGCACCATAGTGGAAATCCCCAGGCCAGGTAGATCAGGCGCCATCCGCGAGGCACAGGGCGAGGAACTGCTCAACCACGCGCGACGGGGCGCTCGCATGAGGCACGAGGATCGACAGGCGCCGCGCCAGCGGCTCGGGACCCAGCGAGAACCGGCACAACGCGCCGTCCTCATGCCGCATCGACATCGCCGAGACGAAACCGATCCCCATCCCCGCGCGCACGGCTTCCTTGACGCCCTCGACCCCGGCAATCTCCAGCGCCACGCGCATCGGCACGCCGGCTCTGGCAAAGGCGCGCTCGACGATCTGCCGCACGCCCGACCCGGCTTCGCGCAACACCAGCGGATGAGGGCCGAATGCCGCCAGCTCCGCCCGCCCGCCGTCGATGCCCGCGCCGTCGGCCATACGAGAACCGATCGCCTCCGCCAGCGGATGCGTGCGCGGCATGATCGCGACGATCTCGTCTTCGAGCCACGCATGCACCGCGGTGTCCGGCGGCAAATCCTCGCCGACCGGCCCCTCGATCATCGCGATATCCACCGAACCGAGCGCGCTGACGATTTCGGTGGTGTTGCCGTCGGCGGTATGCAGCGTCACGTCGGGATAGCGGCGATGAAAGTCCGCGATCAGATAAGGCAGCAGGTAGCTCGCCGGCGTGGTGCTGGCGCCGATCCGCAAGGTGCCCTGCTCGAGGCCGCGCAGCGCGTCGCGATACGCATGCGCCTGCCGCCACGTATCGCGTAGCCGGGTCGCATAGCTGGCGAGTTGCTCGCCCGCCGGCGTGAGACGCACGCCGCGCCCATCGCGCAAGTAAAGCGGCTCGCCGAATTCGTCCTGTAGCTGTCGCAGTTGTCCGGACACGGCCGGCTGCGATAAATGCAGCGCCACCGCCGCCCGACTGATATTGCGATGTTCCGCAACGGCGGCAAACGTTATAAGTTGATCCGGGGTCATGATCGTCAAAGTATCCGCACAACTGATACTTTACATTCTAAATCACGATTTTTCATATCGATATATCTAATTTAGGATTGCAGCTATCGAATCAGAACAGTCATAGGAAGGCATTACGCCATGTCCACCGCTCATCTCACCGCTGCTGCGACACCCGCCGGATCGTCCTCCACCCGCGGCCAGCTCAACGGCATTCTCTTCGTGGCCCTGTTTGCCGCCGCCGTCACCCGCATTGCGGCGATCCCGGCCATTGCCGGGCTGGGTTTGAGCCCGCTGATCGTCGGCATTGTGGCGGGCGCGATTTACGGCAACGCACTGCGCGACGGCATGCCTGAAAGCTGGGCGGCCGGGGTCAACTTCTCGGCGCGCAAACTCCTGCGCATCGCCGTGGCGTTTTTCGGCTTGCGCGTCAGCCTGCAGGAAATCGCTCAGGTCGGCTTGCCGGGCCTCGCCGAATCGGTGCTGGTCGTCGTCAGTACGTTGGCGATCGGCACGTGGGCCGGCATGAAGATCATGAAACTCGACCGCGACACGGCACTGCTCACGGCTGCGGGCAGCGCGATCTGCGGTGCGGCTGCCGTGCTCGCATTCGAGTCGACACTGCAATCCAAGCCGCACAAGAGCGCGATGGCCGTGGGCAGCGTGGTGTTGTTCGGCACGCTCTCGATGTTCCTGTACCCGGTGCTGTTCAAGGCGGGCTGGTTGCATCTCGACACGGTTGGCGCGGGCCTGTTCTTCGGCGGCACGATTCACGAAGTGGCGCAGGTGGTCGGCGCGGCCAGCAATGTGAGCCCGGAGGCAACCCATATCGCGACCATCGTCAAGATGACCCGCGTGATGCTGCTGGTGCCGGTTCTGCTGGTGATCGGCATGTCGGTGAACCGCCCGGCACGCCACGCGGCTGCCACCGGAACGGCTACAGACGGCAAGCAACATGCGCCGCGCAAGATGGCGATTCCCTGGTTCGCGCTCGGCTTCCTGGCTTTCGTCGTGATCAATTCGCTGCACGTGCTGCCCGAAAGCGCGACCGGCACACTGAACATGCTCGACACCTTCGCGCTCACCATGGCCATGACCGCGCTCGGTATCGAAACCCGCATTGCGCAGATCCGCCAGGCAGGCCCGCGCGCTTTGACCACCGGCTTCATCCTGTACGTGTGGTTGATTGCCGGCGGATTGGGTATTACATGGGCCGTCCAGCACCTGCTCGGCTAGACTGCCCTCGCCTCCTCGCCAACCCCGCCGCGTGCGGGGTTTTGTGCGTTCAGGCGAACCATCCGTCACGCATGCGCGGCATACTGGTTGCGGACGCTGTCAGCGTATGCAACCCGTTCATGCAACTGGAATGAGGACTGATCGATGAGCCTGGAACTTTACTACTGGGACGGCCTGCAAGGCCGCGGAGAATTCGTGCGGCTGGCACTGGAAGAAGCCGGCGCGGACTATGTGGAAGTGGCGCGTGGCGAACCGTCGGACGGCCTCGGCACAAACGCGATGATGGCGATCATGAAGAGTAAGAACGAACCCTATCCGCCGTTCGCGCCGCCGTTTCTGAAAGACGGCGATCTGGTGATCGCGCAGACCGCGAACATCCTGTTCTACCTTGGCCCGAGGCTCGGGCTCGCGCCGTCAGACGAGAGCTTGCGCTACGTCGCCAACGGCCTGCAACTGACGATCGCCGACATGGTGACCGAAGCGCACGACACGCATCATCCGCTCGCCAGCGCGTTGTATTACGAAGACCAGAAAGACGCCGCCAAAGTGCGCGCGCATGACTTCATCGACAACCGGATTCCGAAGTTCATGAAGTACTTCGAGCGCGTGCTGAAACAGAACCCGGCCGGCGACACGTTCATGGTGGGCGACGCGCTCACTTATGTGGACCTGTCGATGTTCCAACTGATCGACGGCCTGCTGTACGCGTTTCCGCGCGCGCTCAAGCGGTTCGGCGAACACTATCCGCGCCTCGCGGCGTTGCACGACGCCGTGATCGAGCGGCCGAACATCGCCGCTTATCTGCAGTCCGAACGGCGCATCGCGCATAACGAAGCCTGCATCTTCCGGCACTACCCGGAACTCGACAAGGCGGCGGCTTGAGCCACGCCACGCGCCGTCGCGAACCCGGCACATTGCGCCCGCTTCCGCCAGCGGGCGCAATGCTGTTACCGTACGCGCATTCCATCCACCCATCACACCCTTTCCCGCCGACGTGCTTTCATTCCTGCTGAAGCTGCGCACCCGCGCCCAGACCCTGTTCCGTCTGTCCGACGCCCATACGATGCTGGTCTGGTCGGTGGTGGTCGGCGTGGCGGGCGCGTTCGCGACGATTGCCTTTCGCGAGGGCATCGCGCTGCTGCAACTCGCGACGGTCGGCAAGTCGGGCAGTTTCGTCGAAATGGCGCGCAGCCTGCCATGGACTGTGCGCATATGGCTGCCCGCCGCAGGCGGCCTGATCGCCGGCTTCTTTCTGCTGGTCGCGCAACGTCACGTCGACAAGTGCAATCACATCGACTACATGGAAGCCGTCGCGATCGGTGACGGCGTGGTGCCGGTCAAGTTGAGCTTCTGGCGCAGCGTGTCGTCGCTGTTCACGATTTCGAGCGGCGGCTCGATCGGCCGCGAAGGGCCGATGGTGCAACTGGCGGCGCTGGCCGCGTCGCTGATCGGCCGCTGGGTGCATTTCGATCCGCCACGCCTGCGCCTGCTCGTCGCCTGCGGCGCGGCGGCGGGGATTACCGCCGCGTACAGCGCGCCGATTGCCGGCGCGTTTTTCGTCACGGAAATCGTGCTCGGCTCGATCGTGATGGAAAGCTTCGGCCCGGTGGTGGTCTCGGCGGTGGTCGCCAATATCACCATGCGCGAGTTCACCAGCTACAAGCCGCCCTACGAAATGCCGGTGTTTCCGCCGGTGGCGGGCGCCGAAGTGCTGTTGTTCGTCGGGCTTGGGCTGCTGTGCGGAGCAGCCGCGCCACAGTTTCTGCGGCTGATGGACTTCTCGAAAGCCAACTTCCGCAAACTGCCCGTGCCGCTGCCCATCCGGCTGGCGTTGGGCGGTCTGGTCGTCGGCGTTCTGTCCGTGTGGACGCCTGAGGTATGGGGCAACGGCTATAGCGTCGTCAATTCCATTCTGCACTCGCCGTGGACGTGGTCCGCGCTCGTCCTCGTGCTGGTGTTCAAGATCGTCGCGACCTCGGCGACCGTGGGTTCGGGCGCGATCGGCGGGGTCTTCACGCCGACGCTGTTCGTCGGCGCGGTGGTCGGCTCGCTGTTCGGCCTCGGCATGCACGCGTTGTGGCCGCATAGTACGTCGGCGCCATTCGCTTACGCGATGGTCGGCATGGGCGCGTTTCTGGCCGGCGCCACGCAGGCGCCGCTGATGGCGATCCTGATGATCTTCGAAATGACGCTCAGCTATCAGGTGGTGCTGCCGCTGATGCTGTCATGCGTGGTCGCGTACTTCGTGTCGCGCGCGATCGGCAAAACGTCGATGTACGAAATCACGCTGCGCCGCAATCAGGAGGAACTGGAGCGCACGCGTCTGCGCGCGACCCAGATGCGCGAGCTGATCCGGCCCGCCGAAACCGTCGTGCCGCCGAACGCGAGCGTGCAAGACATGACGCGCGTGTTCCTCGAATATCCGGTGAAGTATCTGTATGTCGCCAACGAATCCGGCGCGTTTCTGGGCGTGGTCGCGCTCAAGGACATCACCTCCGATCTGCTCGACAAAAGCGACACCGCCGCGAAAACCGCTGCGGATTATCTGCAGCCGCATTTCGACGTGCTGACGCCGGATATGCCGCTCGGCGTCGCGTTGCAGCACTTCATGGCGTTCCAGGGGGAACGCTTGCCGGTGGTCGAAAGCACCGCGGATCCGAAGCTGGCGGGGGTGGTGTACAAGACCTCGCTGCTCGATGCGTACTTCCGTATGAATCCGACACGCTAGGCTGCGCGTCCGTGCAAAGCACAGCGGATTCTCTACAATGGGGAAACCGCTGCCGCGCTTTGCACGCAGTGCGCGTTACGCCAAGACGGGCGCCTGAACGCCCGCCCTTCGATCGGAGCGAAGATGAGCGAACCGTCCCTCGACGCCGTACGCCGTGATCAGTCCGGCTGGATTTTTCTGCATATCGAAGGCGAGCCGTACGATCGCGGTGAGCAGCACGGCCAGTTGCTCGCCACCGAAATCCAGAACGCGATCCGCACCGCCCGCTACCTGGCGAAATGGGACACCGGCGAAGATTTCGATACCTTCGTCGAGGCCGCCGTATCCCAGTTCGCCAACAAACTCGACACCGAATTCGCCGACGAAATCCAGGGCATCGCCGACGGCGCCAAATTGCCGTTCGCCGAAGTGCTGGCCTGGAACGGCTACATGGATCTGCTGCAAAGCTGGTGGCCGAGCCATGCGGCGGCCCAGCAGCCGCAGCTCGGCGTGAAGCCGTGGCGCGGACGCCGTGGCCATCACTGCAGCGCGTTCATCGCCACCGGCAATGCCACCCGCGACGGGCGCATCGTCATGGCGCATAACTCGTGGGACCGCTACGCCGCGGGCGACGCATTCAATGTTGTGTTCGACATCGTGCCGGATCGCGGCAACCGCATCCTGATGCAGGGCTTGCCGGGCTGCATCTCCAGCCTCACGGATTTCTGGGTCACCCAGGCCGGCCTGATGGTCACTGAAACCACCATCTCCAACTTCGTCGGCTACAACGCGGCCGGCGCGCCGGAGTTCTACCGCTCGCGGCGCGCGTCGCAATATGCCAACGACATCGGCGAATGGTGCGAGATGTTCGCGGTCGCCAATAACGGCGGCTATGCGAACAGTTGGCTGCTCGGCGACACAAAGACCGGCGAGATCGCGCGCTACGAACTGGGACTGCACTATTCCGGTTTCGAGAGCACGAAAAACGGCTTCTATAGCGGCTACAACACCGCGACCGATCTGAAGATCCGCAACCAGGAATGCATCGGCGAAGGCGAAGACTATACGGACGTACGCAAGAACGGCGCGCGCCGCCTGCGCTTCATGCAGCTCGAAGAAATGCATCACGGCAAGATCGACGCCGAACTCGCGAAAGAGATGATCGCCGATCACCACGACGTCTATCTCGATCGCAACGACAACCCCTGCTCGCGCACCATCTGCGGGCATCTGGAACTGGACGACGCGCGCTTCGGCGGCACCGACCACGGGCCGTTCAATCCGTGGGGCGCCAACGACGGCAAAGTGGTCGACAGCGACATGGCGCGTGCAATGGCCTTCACCGCGCGCTGGGGACATCCGTGCGGGCGGCCGTTCGACGCCCAGGCGTTCATGAAGCGCCATCCGCAGTGGAACTGGCTCAACGGTTACATGCGCGACCGGCCGTCGTGGCCGTGGACCCGCTTCGAGGTGCTGCGCTAGACGGGGCGCGCTTGTTGGCTGGCGGCCGCTTGCCGCCTGCGTGTTGCCTGTTTTTGACTTGCTTGTGACCTGACTGCGACCTAGGTGCCGCCCGCTTGCGATTTATTGCAGCGCAACATAGGCGCGAAACGGTCGTTCGCGACGACGCTGCCTTTTTCCTGCCATCATGTGAAATCTACAATTCGGTTTTGTCTATTTTGCGCGCGCGCCGCAGCCGTTTGCCATCTAAGATGGTAGGTGCATGCCGCTCGCATGATGCAGAGCCACGTATGGGTTGTGCCCTCCTTTCGACGCGGGGACGGCACGGCGCGTGCTTCACCGTTAGCGCCGCATGAGCTTAGGAGGTCGGGCGATGAAAACCTCGACGCTGTTGACCATGGTGACGCTGTCAGCTTCGTGCTTCGCCGCGCCGGTTCACACCGCGCCCGACGGCACGTCCGCCAATACCCTTGCCGAACGCGCCGACGCCGCACCCGTCGCGCCGCCGGCGCCGGATGTTGCTGACGACAATCGTCCGCAACAATGGCAATTCATCGCGCTGCCCAAGTCGCGGCATCTCGAGCGCAGCTTCTCGGGCCAGAACGAACATTTGCAAACCTGAAAACAGCCCCTTGGGAGCATCTGCATGACCGCATCGGCTATTCCAGACGAATCGATTGATCTGCAGATCGCCGACGTTCTGCGCGAAGTCCGTTTCCCGACTTACAAGGACGCGCTGGTCGACGCCGCGCGCGAAGCCGGCGCGAGCAACGAAGTGCTGTCGATGCTCGACGGTTTGCCCGAACAGGATTATGCCGACGTGACGTCGGTCACGCGCCTGATCGGCGGCAACTTTGGACCGGGTTTGGGAGCATGAGCGGAAGGCAGGTCGCAATGCCTGGTTCGCCAGACTCACCTGATTCGCCTGATTTGGCCGGATCGCTTGCGTCCGCTCCGGGTAACCCAAAGTCCGACCCGCAGTCCACGCCAAAACCCTCCGCCGACTGGATCTATCGCTCGCCGCATTCGGGCGACACGAACGGCATCGAGCGAATCGAAGCCTTCTTCCATCACGCCGGTTATGCGATGCACCGGCACGATACCTATGCGATAGGCCGCACGCTCGCGGGCGTGCAGAGCTTTCACTACCGCGGCAGCACGTGCAACAGCCTGCCGGGCGGCACGATGGTCCTGCATCCCGACGAGCCGCACGACGGCCAGGCTGGCACGGGCGACGGTTTTCATTACCGGATGATCTACGTCGACCCGGCGCTGTTCCAGCAGGCGCTCGGCGGCAAGCCTCTGCCGTTCGTCAAAGGCGGCTTGTCGCGGGACCCGCGTCTCTTTGCTGCGACCGAAAGCCTGCTGCGCGCCACGGATTGCGCCATCGATTCGCTCGAACAGGACGATGCGCTCTACGATCTGGCGATCGCGCTCGACGCCGTGGCCGGTGCGGCGCCCACGCGCCGGCCGGTGGATTACCGCGCGGCGGAGCGGGCGCGCGAATATATGCTCGGCTCGCTCGACAACGCAGTGACGCTCGACGAACTGGCGGCTGCTGCTGGCCGTGACCGCTGGAGTTTGTCGCGAGATTTTCGCGCCCTGTTCGGCACGAGTCCGCACCGTTATCTGAGCATGCGCCGCCTCGATCTAGTGCGCCGGCTGGCGGTTCAGGGCGTACCGCTGGCCGCTGCAGCGGCGGCGGCCGGCTTTACCGACCAGAGCCATATGACCCGGCACTTCAAGCGCGCATGGGGCGTGGCGCCGGCACATTGGCTCAGGATGCTGGGACCTTCGGCGCGCGCAACGCGTTAAGACGGCGTTCGAGCGACATCGAGGCGTAGGGTGTTCGGCGGCGGCGCGGTGCCGCTCCCTCCGCGCCGCAACCGCGCGCACAAACGTACAAGACCCGATAGCGCCGCCCGCCCTACGCTCCTGTCTGACACCTACCGTTCAGGAGGAACACCTCGATGTCCAGTCATCCAACGATTCAATCGCCTCACCGCGCCATCAATTTTGCTGAAAAGCTGCAGCTCATCGACGACCAATGGCAACCGCGTGTCGTCGCGGAAATGAACGATTACCAGTTCAAGCTGGTGCGCATCGAAGGCGACTTTATCTGGCACGAGCATGCCGACACGGACGAAACGTTTATCGTGGTCGACGGACAGTTGCGCATCGACATGCGCGATGGATCCGTACTGCTTTCGGCGGGAGAAATGTTCGTGGTGCCCAAAGGCACCGAGCACAAACCGTACGCCGAGCGCGAGGTCAAGCTGCTGCTGATCGAGCCACGCGGCGTGAAGAACACCGGTGAGGAAAGCAACGAACGCACGGCGGCGAACGACGTGTGGATCTAACCAGACAGGCGCCCCCCCGCCGCGAGTAGGCGTGCTTCAGGCGCCCCGTGCCGATCGCGCGTCAAAGCGATGACGCCGCCGCGATTCCCCCGCGCGAAGTCGGGCGCTTCGGCCGGGCCGTATCGCCTGGCAGGGCTGACACCGGCAGGTCATCGGCATAGACCGGCGAGCTGCTCACGACACGCCGCGGCAGCGCGGCGCGCGGATCGCGTGTGTGCTCGTCGGTCTGCTGGAAATGCGCGACCAGGTGGTCGATAAACGTGCGTACTTTAGCCGGCAAATGAAGGCGGCTGGGGTACGCGATCGTGATTTCGATTTGCGGCAGCCGGTAATCGCCGAGCAACGGCACCAGACGCCCCGACGCCAGATCCCGGCCAATCAGATAGCTCGGCAAAATCGCCACGCCCATACCGAGCAGCGCGAACTGCCGCAGCATCTCGGTGTTGTTCGCAGCAATCGCGTTGGTGGGCCTGACCCGCACTTCGCCCTGCGGTCCGGTAAATACCTTCTCGTCACCGCCCTGCTCGGCAGGCCGGCTCAGACAAGGGTGTGTCAACAGATCCTCCGGGTGCACCGGTGTGCCGTGCTGCTCGAGATAAGCGGGCGTCGCGCAGACCGTCATGTAACCCGTCGTCAGACGCCGTGTGACGATGCTCGCGCTGCGCATCTGCCGCGCCACCATGATCCCGACATCGAAGCCCTCGTCCACCAGATCGACGTTGCGATCCGCCAGCGTCACGTCGGGCACCACATCCGGATAACGCTGCGCGTACGACTGCACCACCGGCGCGAGGCTATGCAGCCCGAACACCACCGGCGCGACGATGCGCAAGGTTCCGACCGGTTCGTGATTGCGCGCCACCACCATCTGCTCGACGCCTTCGAGGTCGTCGAGAATGGGGCGCACACGCTCCAGATAGGTCCTGCCGGACTCGGTCAGCGAGAGACGGCGCGTCGTGCGATTGAGCAGCCGCGTGCCGAGACGCGCTTCCAGATCCGCGACATGGCGCGTGACGACGGCGGTGGAAAGATCCAGCGCGCCAGCCGCGCCGACGAAACTGCCGAGGTCAGCGACCTTGACGAATACGCGCATCGACTGCAATTGATTCATGAGACGACTCCTGCCTCGGTAGCGCGGGGCCGGCGCAATGATGGCGCCTGTGTCGACCCGCACGACAAGGCGCGCGCGGATTTGCCCAACGATTCGATTGTATCGATCGGAGCATGTCCCAACCCTGACCCGAAGATGACAATTCGGTCAGGTTTCCGAGGCGCTCGCGACACTATGGCGAGGCTTATTCTGGAGATAAGCTAGGTATAAACCCTTAGATGCTGGTAACATAGCGGCCGAAAGGAATTTATCGCTATGCCACATCGTTTTCAGCTTCTCGAAAAAATCGCGTTTTCACTGGTTTGCTGGTCGGCAGCGGCTTGTTCGGCGTTCATCGCCTACGAGCGGTGCCCGCAGATCCAGGTCGTCCTGCACGTCGGTGAAGAAGTCCTGCGCTACAGCGGGCAGTATTCGTTCGTCTGCGCCACGCCGGTTGCGGACGCCTGCGCGCAGTTGCCGGCGAGCTGATTCGCCGATACTTCGGATACTTCTGGTCTGGCATTCGTCGGACTAATCAGGTGTCGACCCAGCGCCGATTGACCGTCGATCAGGCGCCGATCAAACGCTGATTAAGCGACGCTTAAGCGTCACTTAAGCGTCGCGCCCAAACACCACGCGCGCGAAAAATCCCGCCAGCACCGTTTCGGCCACCTCCGCCGACACATTCTGCGGATCGACCGTGTAGAAGAATTGCACGCCGTCGCACAATCCCATCAGGCCCATCGCCAGCGTCTCCGCCGGCAGCGGTAGCGGCGTGCCGACTCGCGCCGAGAATTCGCGAATGTACGCGCTCAATTGTTCGAGTTTCTCGTGCATGAACGCGTTAAAACGTATCCGGAAGCGGCCGTCGCGCACGGCGAGCAGCTTCGCCTCCACCCACATAAGGAAGCACTTGTTCTCGCGATGCAGGCTGCTGTAGTAGCGCAACACGCGCGCTTCCATCTCCTCGCGCGAGGCCGCCTCCTCAAAGATGGCATGCAAACCCGCCTGCATGACCTCGTGGTCGCGCCGCAGTAGTTCGAGGAACAACTCGTTCTTGCTGCGGAAGTTCGAATAGAACGCACCGCGTGTATAACCCGCCGCCCCGGCGATGTCTTCGACACTCGCCGCGACAAAGCCTTTCTTCATAAAAATCGCCTGCCCAGCGTCGAGCAGACGCTGGCGCGTCTGGTCTTTGCTCTGCTCGCGAGTAAGTCGTTGCCGTTTCATGGTCGCAAGTCTAGCACCGAAAAGAATTCCAATTCACCTCAACATTCAAATACAGGTGTGTATTAGAATGCACTCATCCATTCGAAGTCAGATGCGTATGCCAGTTGCATGATTCACATGCTCCGGGCCGCGCGTCTTCGCTGGCGGGCCGCTGCGGCTTGCCGTGTTCGTTCGCTGTCTCCAGTTGGGGTAATTGTGAAGCGTCCCGGTCTTCCCGCATCGCCTGCGATGCGCCAGCAGTTCCATCGGCCTGCCCGTCCCGCGCCTTTGGGCCGCGCGGCATTCGCGCTCGCGCTCGCCGGTATCGTCACGCTCGCCGCGTGCTCGAAGAAAGAGGCAGCCGCGCCTGTGCCCCGCCCCGTGGTCGCCGTCGCGGTACATACGGACGGCAGCGCGATGACTGCTGCATCGCTGCCTGGCGAAGTGCAGGCGCGCTACTCCACCCCGCTGTCGTTTCGCGTCGGCGGCAAAATCATCGAGCGGCGCGTTCGTTTGGGCGACGTGGTCAAGAACGGGCAAATCCTCGCCCGGCTCGATCCCGCGGATGCGCAGAAGAATGCGGCCAGCGCGCAAGCCCAACTGGAAGCCGCTCAACACAGCCTTGTGTATGCAAGGCAGCAACTCGATCGCGACCAGGCCCAGGCGAAAGAAAACCTGATTGCGCCCGCCCAGCTTGAACAGACCACCAATGCCTACGCGTCTGCCGCCGCACAGCGCGACCAGGCCGCGCAACAGGCGGCGTTGTCGAAAGATCAGTTGCAATACACCACGCTCATTGCCGATCACGCCGGCGTGATCACCGCCGAACAGGCCGACACCGGGCAGAACGTGTCCGCGGGCCAGGCCGTCTACAACCTCGCATGGAGCGGCGACATCGACGTGGTCTGCGACGTGCCGGAAAGCGCGCTAGCCGCGCTCTCGATCGGGCAAATCGCGAGGATCACGCTGGCCGCGCTGCCGGGCCGCAGCTTTACCGCGCGCGTGCGCGAACTGTCGCCCGCCGCCGATCCGCAAAGCCGGACCTACCGCGCCAAGCTCACGCTCGAGAATCCCGGCCCGGACGTGCGCCTCGGCATGACCGCCGACGTCGCGCTCGCTGCGCCTTCGTCTTCGCAGGCAGCCGCAACCCCGAACACTTCCTTTACCGTCGCTGCCACCGCCCTGTTCCACGACGGCACGCAGCCGGCCGTGTGGGTCGTGCGTCCCGCGGCTAACGCATCGGGTGACGGTACGTCAGGCGTCGGTACGCTGGAACTGCGCCGCGTGACGGTCACCCGCTATAACGAACGCACCATCGTGATCGGCCAGGGCCTCAAGGAAGGCGAACGCGTCGTCCTGCAAGGCGTGCATACCGTGACCGCCGGCGAAAAAGTCCACGTGATTCCGCCATTGCATCCCGAGGACTTCGCTTCATGAGCACCCCGCATGAAGAAGGACGCTTCAACCTGTCCGCATGGGCGCTGCGCCACCAGGCGCTAGTTGTCTTCCTGATCGCGCTCGCGACCGCGTTCGGCGTTCTCGCCTATACCCGTCTCGCCCAATCCGAAGACCCGCCCTTCACGTTCCGCGTGATGGTGATCCGCACCTTCTGGCCCGGCGCGACCGCGCGCCAGGTTCAGGAACAGGTCACCGACCGCATCGGCCGGAAATTGCAGGAAACACCCGCCATCGATTTCGTGCGCAGTTACTCGCGCCCCGGTGAATCGCTAATGTTTTTCTCGATGAAAGACTCGGCGCCGGTCAAGGACGTGCCCGAAACCTGGTATCAGGTGCGCAAGAAAGTCGGCGATATCGCGGCGACCTTGCCACCCGGCATTCAAGGTCCGTTCTTCAACGACGAATTCGGCGACGTCTACACCAACATCTATACCCTCGAAGGCGACGGCTTTTCCGCCGCGCAACTGCACGATTACGCCGACCAGTTGCGCACGGTGCTGCTGCGCGTGCCGGGTGTCGGCAAAGTCGACTACTTCGGCGATCCGGATCAGCACATCTACATCGAGATAACCAACACGCAACTCACGCGCCTCGGCATCTCGCCGCAGCAACTGGGTCAGGCGATCAATTCGCAAAACAGCGTCTCGCCGGCGGGCACGCTGACCACCACCGACGACCGCGTGTTCGTGCGCCCCAGCGGCCAGTTCAAGGACGTCAATGCGCTCGCCGACACGCTGATCCGCATCAACAACCGCTCGTTCCGTCTCGGCGACATCGCGACCATCAAGCGCGGTTACGACGATCCGGTCGCCACGCAAATGCGCTCGGGCGGCAAGGCGGTGCTCGGCATCGGCATCACGATGCAGCCGGGCGGCGACGTGATCCGTCTGGGCAAAGCGCTCGACCAGCAGATGGGCAATCTGCGCGGCTACCTGCCCGCCGGTTTGCATCTGGTCGAAGTGTCGAGCATGCCGAACGCGGTGGCCCATTCCGTCGACGATTTTCTCGAAGCCGTTGCCGAGGCGATTGCGATCGTGCTGGTGGTCAGCCTGCTGTCGTTGGGCGTGCGCACCGGCATGGTGGTCGTGATCTCGATACCGGTCGTGCTGGCCGTCACGGCGCTGTGCATGTATCTGTTCGACATCGGGCTGCACAAGGTGTCGCTGGGCACGCTGGTGCTTGCTTTGGGGCTATTGGTGGACGACGCGATCATCGCGGTCGAGATGATGTCGGTGAAACTCGAGCAAGGCTGGACCCGCACGCGCGCCGCCGCGTTTGCGTACACCAGCACCGCCTTTCCGATGCTGACCGGGACGCTCGTGACCGTATCCGGTTTCCTGCCGATCGCGTTGGCAAAGTCGAGCACCGGTGAATACACCCGTTCGATTTTCGAGGTGTCGGCGATCGCACTGATCGCGTCATGGCTCGCGGCCGTGGTGCTGATTCCGCTACTCGGCTATCACATGCTGCCGGAACGCAAGCGTGAGGCGCACGAAGCCGAGGATCATGAGCACGACATCTACGATACGCGCTTCTATACGCGCTTGCGTGGCTGGATCGGCTGGTGCATCGAGCGGCGCTTCGTCGTGCTGGCCATTACCGTCATGCTGTTCGTTCTGGCAATGGCAGGCTTCACGCTGGTGCCGCAGCAGTTCTTCCCGAGTTCCGACCGTCCCGAGTTGCTGGTGGACGTGCGCTTGCCGGAAGGCGCGTCTTTCGAAGCAACGTTGCGCCAGGCGCAGCGTCTGGAGAAAACGCTGGTGGGCCGTCCGGAAATCGATCATACGGTGGACTTCGTCGGCACCGGCGCGCCGCGTTTCTATCTGCCGCTCGATCAGCAATTGCCGCAGCCGAATTTCGCGCAGTTCGTGATCACGGCGAAATCCGTGAAGGATCGCGAGAAGCTCGCACAGTGGCTCGAACCGGAATTGCGCAATAACTTTCCGGCAATCCGCACCCGCCTGTCGCGCCTCGAGAACGGGCCGCCGGTCGGCTATCCGGTGCAATTCCGCGTGAGCGGCGACGATATCGCCACGGTACGCTCGATCGCCGAACGCGTTGCCGCAACCCTGCGCGCCGATCGCGGCACCCGTAACGTCCAGTTCGACTGGGACGAGCCTGCCGAGCGCTCGGTGCGCTTCGAGGTCGATCAGAAGAAGGCCCGTGAGCTCGGCGTGAGCTCGGAAGACATCTCGAGCTTCCTCGCCATGACGCTCTCCGGCTACACCGTTACGCAGTATCGCGAGCGCGACAAGCTGATCAGCGTCGATCTGCGCGCGCCCAAAGCGGAACGCGTCGACCCGTCGAAGCTCGTCACGCTGGCCATGCCGACGCCAAACGGCCCCGTGCCGCTCGGCACACTCGGTCATCTGCGCAACGACCTCGAATACGGGGTGATCTGGGAGCGCGACCGGCAACCCACCATCACCGTGCAGTCCGACGTCGCTCCGGGCGCGCAAGGGATCGACGTCACCCACGCGGTCGATAAGGCACTGGGCCCGATTCGCGCCACGCTGCCGGTTGGCTACCGGATCGAAATCGGCGGCTCGGTCGAGGAAAGCGGCAAGGGGCAAACATCGATCAATGCGCAGATGCCGATCATGATCATCGCCGTGCTGACGCTCCTGATGATCCAGTTGCAAAGTTTCGCGCGTGTGTTGATGGTCGTGCTGACCGCACCGCTCGGTCTGATCGGCGTGGTCGCTACGCTGCTGCTGTTCGGTCAGCCATTCGGCTTCGTCGCGATGCTCGGGGTGATCGCGATGTTCGGCATCATCATGCGCAACTCGGTGATTCTGGTCGATCAGATCGAGCAGGATATTGCAGCGGGACACAAGCGCTTCGACGCGATCGTCGGCGCGACCGTGCGACGTTTCCGGCCGATTACGCTTACCGCGGCAGCCGCCGTGCTCGCGCTGATTCCGCTGTTGCGCTCCAACTTCTTCGGCCCGATGGCCACTGCGCTGATGGGCGGCATTACGAGCGCGACCATCCTTACGCTGTTCTATCTGCCGGCCCTGTACGCCATGTCGTTCAGGGTGCGCAGCGACGAGCGCGAGCCGCCGGCGCCCTCTGGCGCGACGCATACGGGGAACTGAGATCATGGCTAACTTCGCACTTCCTCGACACTTGCGCCTCACGCTTCTGAGCGGCGCCGCGCTGGCCCTCGCCGCCTGCTCATTCGGGCCGAACGGCGAGCCGCCCGCAATGCCGCAGCCGGCCCACTACGGCGCCGAAGCACAGCCGACGCAAACCGTGCCCGCACAGGGCGTCACCCAGCAATTCGTGGTCGGCGCGAAACCTGTGCCCGAATGGTGGAAGCTGTATCAATCGGAGGGGCTAAACGCCCTGGTCGACGAAGGCTTGCGTAACAGCCCGACGCTTGCCGCGACCGACAAGAGCCTCGCCGCCGCGCGTGAGCAACTGCGCGCCCAGATCGGCAGTTCGATGCTGCCGACTATCGACGCGGGCGGACAGGCCACCCGCAATCGCGCGCTGGCGATTCCCGAAGTCGGTCCGAACACGTTCCTCTACAACGTCTTCGTCGGTCAACTGCAGGCGCACTACACGTTCGACCTGTTCGGCGCGGCGCGTCTTGCCGATGCCGCGCTCGCGGCTCGCGTGAATGTGCAGGCCTATCAGTTCGATGCCGCGCGCCGCGCGCTGGCCGCCAACATTGTGACGGCGGCGATCACGAGTGCGGCGTTGCGTGCGCAGATCGACACGACCGAGCGGCTCGTGACGCTCGCCAACGACCAGGCACGCGACACGCAACGGCGCTACGCATTGGGCGCGGTGTCGCACGCCGATCAGTTGAGCGCGCAACAAAGCGCGGCGAGCCTGTCGGCAAGCTTGCCGGGTTTGAAGCAGCAATGGCTGACGACACGCCATGCTCTCGCGGTGCTGCTCGGCCGCACGCCGGACGCGGCGCCGGCCGACCTTGACCTTGCACAACTGCACGTGCCCGAACAGGTACCGGTCGTGGTGCCCTCCGAGCTGCTGCGCAGCCGGCCGGACATTCAGGCTGCGGACGCCGCCCTGAAGGCTGCCGCGGCCGACGTCGGGGTCGCGACGGCGCAGATGTTCCCCAGTCTTTCGCTGAGTGCATCGATGGGGCAAGGCGGCTTTAGCTGGCCGGTGGCCTTATCCGGCGCCGGGGCGATCTGGAGCATTGGCGCGTCATTGTCGCAACCGCTGTTTCATGGGGGCGCCCTATTCGCCCAGCGCCGCGCGGCGATCGACACGTACGACGCCACGGTCTCGCAATATAAGCAGACCGTGCTGAGCGCCTTCCAGAATGTGGCCGACACGCTTGCAGCGCTACAGCACGACACGCAGGCCCTCGACGCGGCGAACATTGCCGCGCGCTCCGCGCAAGGAATTTTCGACGAAACATCCGGACGTTACCGGCTGGGAGCGTTGCCGATCGCCTCGACGCGTTCGAGCGAACAGCAATTCCGCAACGCGCAGCTTGATGAGATCCGCTACACCAGTGCGCGGCTGACGGACACGGCGGCTTTGTTCCAGGCGATGGGCAATCCGCCGGTCGAATCGGCTCCCTCTGCCGCGGCGGCTGTCCCGGCAGTTCCTGCAACGAACGCGGATGTTTCCAATTAAACCTGGGATTCCGTACTGACGCCAGCGGACTTATCCCCAGTTTATGTTGATGAGGCTGTTGAAAACTTTCTGACAAGCGGGCTAACACCTTGAGCGCGCGGGGTTTTCTGATTGCGGTGCGGAATGAACCAGGGGCTGCGAAATAAGCCATTTGCTAGCGACGAAGGCCGTTGGGAGGCCTCAACATGCTGCAACGTTATCCCCAATTTATGTTGACAGGGCTGTTGATAACTATGGGGCTACCCGCTTAAGTGCTTGATGCAAATCGGTTTGTCGCCCAAGGCGCGACCAGATGCAGGGCTGATCGGTCACCCGTCTCACACGGAGGGGCTTTTTGTGGGGCAAGGCCTTATCCACAGATTTTGTTGAAAGGCTTGTTGATAACGCCTGGACATCCGGGATAAGTGCTTGAGTGCGCAACGAAATCAGGCGCAGACATTCCGGAATCCGTGGAGAGCGGAGATTGGTTTTGAACAAGCGCATCGGCGCGCGCAGCGCCGCCGGAGGTATGACTGCCTTGTCACCAAGGCGGAGTGTGCGAGGACACAGATTCCAGATGCACCACTACCGTGGCTGCGCGGGGGACCCGCTTATGAGCTGGCGGTGTAAAGCCGCTTTCTTTTGCCTACTTTTCTTTGCGGCAGGCAAAGAAAAGTAGGTGCCGCCCCGCACAGGGGCAACGCTAATAGACCACTAACAGAGCAAGGAAAGGCCAAAAACAAAAAAACCAACAACCCAGCGCCCCGCGCTAATAAACCCCTGCCTCCCCAACAGGCCGATTCTTAAACCGCTTATGCACCCAATAATACTGATCAGGAATCCGACGCACCTGCGTCTCAAGAAACTCAGTAATCCGCCGTGCATCAACCGAAACATCATCCGAAGGAAAGTCACTTAGCGCGTCGAAGATAGTCAGCTTATACCCGCGATAGCCGGGCAAGACTTCAGTAACAAACGGCACCACCCTCGCATTCCCGGCCCGCGCCATCCGCGAAACGGACGTGAGCGTACAAGCCGGCACACCAAAAAACGGCACAAACACCGAATCCCGCAGCCCAAAATCCATATCGGCGGCCAGCATGACGGGCTTGCCCTCCCGCAACACGCGCAGGGCACGCCGCACACTATCGCTGCGCGGAATCATCTCCGTGCCAAAACGCCCCCGCTGCCGCTTGGCCATCGCGTCGAGCAGGAGATTCGACATTGGCGTATACAGCGACGCAACCGGATGCCGCGTCGAATACATCATGCAACCGGCCTCGATCCCGACAAAATGGAAACCGACAAAAATCGTCGGCTTGCCCTGCATGTCAGTGAGATCGATCGCGCTCTCCACTTCGACAAGACGCGCCAGCGACTGCGCATTGCCGAACCATTGCGGGCCGCGCTCGACATAACTACGGATGACATGACAGAAATGCGCCCGCGCGAGGCGTTCGCGCGCTTCGTCGCTCATGTCGGGAAAACATAGCCTGAGATTGGTATGCACGACGCGCCGGCGCGCGCTCGGGATCCGGTACAGCAACGCACCAATGCCCGTTCCGATACGCGCAACCACGCCGTACGGCAGCAGAGCGAACGCGCGCAGCAGACCTGTCATCAGACAGATGAGTATTCGACTTTTCAAGAGGCAACTGCCCGGTGGATGCTGGATGACAATCACCCCAGCCGCTGCAACCTGACGGTCACCCACGGGCGAAGTGGCATGTGCACGCGTAAATGGGTCTCGCGCGGCACGAATTTCGAAGATGGACGCCTCGCTCGCGACGAGGCACAGCAGTGCTGGAGGCTAAAACCGCTCGGGAATCGAGCGTCCGGATAGGACCAGTCTGAAAACACCGCAGGCGTGATTAAAACACACTGGCAGAGGCGGGAACAAAAACTGCGGGAGGGGTTCACCCGTATAGCGCCATTGATCCGCGCCAGGCCGCGATTCCCCGCCCTTTCAAAAATCAGCCTGTGTGGCTCCGGGTAAGCCGCACAGACCCGCTACGCCGTCAGCCGCCCCCCGACAAGAAGCGCCAGAGGAGCTCAAGGCTTGTTCGTCTCGAACAGATCCATGATCTGTTTCTTTTCATTCGACGAGACGCTCGGCACCGGCACCGCCGGTGGTGTCATGCCAGCCGGCCCCACGCCGCCCACCGCGTCGCTCGCGCCGGCGGTCGGATTCGCCGAATCGAGGCCGATGCTGGCCACGAACCCGTTACCCGGCGTCATGTCCGTATAGAACAGTTCGCCGTCGACGGAGGTCACGCCGTCCGGCTGCGCCGGCTCACTTTGCGGCACGCCGCGCAACGCGCGCTGCATGTACTCGACCCAGATCGGCAACGCGAGCTGCGCGCCAAACTCGCGGCTGCCGAGGCTCTTCGGCTGGTCGTAACCCATCCACGCCACCGCCACCAGCGACTGCTGATAACCGGCGAACCAGCCGTCCTTCGCGTCGTTGGTCGTACCGGTCTTGCCCTGCAAGTCCGAACGATGCAGCACGTTGGTGCCCGCACCCGTGCCGGCCGTGGCCACCGAATGCAGCAGGCTGTTCATGATGTACGCGTTACGCGGTTCAAGCGTGCGCGGCGCATCGCGGCCGGCGGTCAGCGGTTGCGCTTTCGAGAGCGGCTCGCCGCGCGCATCCGTTACCTCGCTGATCAGATACGGATTGATGCGGTAGCCACCGTTCGCGAACACCGAATAGGCGCCCGCCGATTGCAGCGGCGTGACGAGGCCCGCGCCGAGCGCCATCGGCAGATACGGCGGAGTCTTGTCGGCATCGAAACCAAACCGCTGCGTGACAAAATCTTGCGCGTACTTGGTGCCGATGAACGACAGGATGCGGATCGACACCAGGTTCTTCGACTTCTGCAGCGCGAGCCGCATCGGCATCGGACCATCCGGCTGATCGTCGTCCTTTGGCTCCCACGCGTCGCCACCCGGCGTGCTGGGCGGGAAGTACAGCGGCGCGTCGTTGATGATCGTGGCCGGTCCGAGCCCCTTGTCGAGCGCCGCCGAATAGATGAACGGCTTGAAGCTCGAACCGGGTTGGCGCCACGCCTGCGTCACGTGGTTGAACTTGTTCTTGTTGAAGTCGAAGCCGCCCACCAGCGCGCGAATCGCGCCGTCCTGCGGCGTGAGCGAGACCAGTGCGCCTTCCACTTGCGGAAGCTGCGTGATTTGCCAGTTGCCCTTGTCGTCGGCGACGAGGCGCACAATCGAGCCCGGCCTGATCTTCGTGGCGGCCGTTGCGCGTGCGGAAAGCGCGCCGGCTGCGAAGCGCAGGCCGTCGCCGCTGATCGTCACTTCGGTGCCGTCGACCAGTTGCGCCTTCACCTGCTTCGGATTCGCGTCCGTCACCACGGCGGCGATGATTTCGCCGTTGTCGGGGTGATCGGTGAGCGCATCGTCGATCGTCTGATCGCGGTCGTCGCCCGGCGCGGGCAATTGCACGAAGCCTTCCGGCCCACGGTAGCCGTGACGCCGCTCGTAATCCATCACGCCCTTGCGCACCGCGCGATAGGCGGCGTCCTGGTCGGCGGAGTCGATCGTGGTGGTGACGTTCAGGCCGCGCGTATAGGTTTCGTCCTTGTACTGCGCGTACATCATCTGGCGCACCATTTCGGCGATGTACTCGGCATGCACGCTGTATTCGTTGCCCGGATTGCGCGTATGAATCTCTTCCTTGACGGCCTGGTCGTACTGATCCTGCGTGATGTATTTCAGTTCGAGCATGCGCTTCAGAATGTATTCCTGACGGATCTTCGCGCGCTTCGGATTGACCACCGGGTTATATGCGGACGGCGCCTTCGGCAGGCCCGCCAGCATCGCGGCCTCAGCCAGCGTGATGTCTTTCAGATCCTTACCGAAATACACGCGCGCGGCCGCGGCAAAACCGTACGAGCGCTCGCCCAGATAAATCTGGTTCATGTAGACCTCAAGGATCTGGTCCTTGGTCATCGCGCGCTCGATCTTGTACGCGAGCATCATTTCGTAAATCTTGCGCGTGTAAGTCTTCTCGCTCGAGAGGAAGAAGTTGCGCGCCACCTGCATCGTGATCGTGCTTGCCCCCTGGGAGGCGCCGCCATGCATCAGGTCGGAGACACCCGCGCGCAAGATGCCGACGAAGTCGACGCCGCCGTGCTCGTAGAAGCGATAGTCTTCGATCGCGAGCACGGCCTTTTTCATCTGGTCCGGAATGTCCTGGAAGCGCACGATGCTGCGGCGCTCCTCACCGAACTCGCCGATCAGCACGTGGTCCGCGGTGTACACCCGCAGCGGCACTTTCGGCCGATAGTCGGTCAGTGCGTCGAGCGACGGCAGTTGCGGCCCCATCACCACGAGCGCGTAACCGACGATCAGCGCGCCCACCACGGCGAGTGTCGCCAGCAGACCGAAAAACCCGATGACGATGGTTACGCCGAGCGACCGGCGACCGGCCTCAGCGTCGCGCGAAGCAGCGTTGCGTCCTGGAGTGCGGTGGTAGGCGTCCCGGTCTTCACCAGCCGGAGAGTTTGAGGAATGCGGTCGTTTGATGATTGGCATGACTGGAATGTTAGGCGCGCAACTCAACGCCTTTCTGCATGAGGCGCAAAACACCGCGCGGCCCTACGCCCCCGGGCGGCCGCACGGCACGCCTGGGACTTGTCCGGCGCAACGTAACAGCGCATTTTAAAGAAATCAAGCGCCGTCCAAGACAGTTTTTTTGTAAGAATTCCCTTCGCGAGGCGCAACAGCGGGTGTCCTGAGCAAGCGGACAGGCGCCCGGCGCGGCCCGCCAGGGTTATCAACAGAAATTGTTGAAAGGCCTGTGGACAAGCCCGCCGGAAACGCTACAACTCGTTGATGTCACGGGATTTTCACGTTGCGCCCGTTCCGCATCGGCGCAACTCGTCATATGATGGACTCGGCGCGCGGGTCGTCAACGGCGCGCGCGACGGCGTACGCCAGAAACACACCCTGAATCGCCAATGCCAACAAGTATGCGAGCCGACCATGAACAAGCCCAGCGAACGCATCGTCGTATTCGTCACGACCGCTCAGAAACGCGCGATCGCCGCCATCGCCGACGATCTGGGCATTAGCGTCAGCGAACTGATGCGGCGCGCGGTGTTAAGTTTTGGCGCGACCAGCGAGCAGGTGAAAGCGGCCGGCATCGTCGACCGGCTACGAGCACCGCGCGCGCCAGACGCGCTCGACGCGGCGCTGCAGCGCGTCGCACAAGGCACGCGCAACGCACGGGCGGCGCTCCCGCCTGCCCTGCGAACCCGTGGTGACAACGAGTCTGCCGTATCGGCGGACGGCGCGGCGGCAGCGCAGGCGAATGAATTATTAGGTACACCCGCAGGCGGAAGCCCCGGGCCGTTACTGCCGGCCGGTGTACTGGCCGCGCTCACCGCCACCGCCGAGGAAATCGAAGCCGCCGCGGCCGCCGAAGCGGTGGCGCGCGTCACTGCGGCCAAAGCGGCGTCCGTTGCGGACTCGGCGCAGCAACCGGACGACATGCAAGCGCAGGTGCGCAACGCGCTCAAACGTCCGCGTGTCAGGGCCGTGCGCGACGAAGACGATCCTCAGGGCGACCCCAGCACGGAAGGCGGCCGCTTCGCATAAAAGCACAGGTTGACAATCGAACAACCCGATCCGCCGCGCATCGGCACGTTACCGCTCGAGGCAGGCAAGCCGCTCCTGGCACGCCCGTTCACATCCGCGACACTCGCCGCACCGACACTCGTTGCTCGAATGCCCGCCGCATGGATGCCAGAATACAAATGGAAGCGCTGGCGTCATCGCGCCCTTTAAGGGGGTTTTAAGAGAATGCGTGGTGTAATATCCGCGGACGGCTGAATGACTCGCCGCGCGTTTTAACCGCTGACGCAATGTGTAAATCGGTTGCAAACCGTAAATTTATCGCGCCGCTATTGCAATCGGCGAGCGCGCCCCGAAATCCGGTCCGAACGTTGCGCAGCTTCTCGCGTAGCGGCGTAAAGTAGTATCGGAAAGCAGTTAAAGCGCGTGGGAATTATTCAGCGCCGATTTCATTCTTTGGAGGTTTTCATGTCGCTTTTTGACAGCATTTCGCGCACGCTTAAAGGTCTCCTGAACGACGCAGCCGATTCCGTGCAGGATCCGTCGCGTGATTCACGCCAGATTGTGCGCGAACTCGACGAGAGCATCGCTAAAGCCGAGAACTCGCTGATCGAGATTCAGGCGCAAGTCGCCACGCAACAAAGCAAGCGCGATGTTGCCGCCGACAAGGCGAAGAAGTACGAAGACGGCGCGAAGCGCGCGCTGCAATCCGGCGACGAAGCGCTCGCGCGCGAAGCCCTCGGCGCGCAAGCCACGGCCGAAGCCGAGCGCGATGCGCTGGCGAAGGAATTGACTACGTTGGAGCCGTCGGTTGCGCAGTTGAAGAGCCAGATCGACGACATGCGTGGCCGTCGTAACGACCTGAACGCGCGCTCGAATATTCTGCAAGCCAAGCAGCAGATCGCTCAGGCCAAAGATGTTGCGGCCACCGCGCTGGGCGGCATCGGCGGCAAGAATCTGTCTGAAGATTTCCAGAAGCTGGAAGACAAGGTTGCATTGTCGAATGCCCGTTCCGACGCGCGCCTGAATTCGGCTGACGTGAAGAGCGGCAAGGCGCTCGACGACAAGCTCGCGGATCTAAACCGCGGTCCGTCCGTTGAAGATCGTCTCGAAGCGTTGAAGAAGCAGCTCAACACGCCGGCGCAGTGATCGCATCAGCAGCAAATACCGGTGGCCGTCACGCAGCCGGTGTGCCGGCCGCCGGATACGCCGGCCGCCGGTATCAACTGAAGGAGACGGGTGCATCGCACCCGGTCCGCAAATGAAAAAGTTTCTCACAAGCGTGTTCGCGTCGCTGCTGTTCGTATCGGCTGCGGCGTTTGCTGTGCCGACGGTCCAGCAGATCGAATCCGCCATGTCGCAAGGCAACTGGCAGCAAGCCGATGCCGGTTTGAGTGAAGTGTTGCAGGCGCATCCGAACAATGCCCGCGCGCACTACCTGTACAGCCAGGTGCTCGATCGCGAAGGCCGCTATGCCGACGCCCTCGCCCAGGTGCAACAGGCCAAGACACTCGATCCACAAATCCGCTTCACCGATCCGACCCGCTTCGCGCAAACCGAAGCGCGGATCCGCAAAAACGCTGAACAGGCCGGTGGCAACACCACGAACCGCGCAGCCAACCCGTTCGTGCAGCAGAATTCGCCGGCCGTGCAGCAGTCCGCGATGGTGCCGCAGGCGCCGCAACGGCATGGCCCCGGCATCGGCATGTGGGTCGGCATCATTCTGTTGATCGGCGTGATCGCACTGGTGCTGCGCTGGACCTTGCGCCGCGCCCGCTCGCAAGACGATTCGCGCGCCGACGATGATCGCCGCGTGCAACTCAAGCGTGCGACCGAGATGCTCAACGCCGTGCGCTCGTTGAAGCTCGACGTGAAGCTTTCCACCGTGCAAGGTCATGAGGCATTGGAGAAAGAAGTCGAATCGACCGAAGAACAGTTGCGCGGTCTCGTCGAAACGCTGTCGAACGGCAAGAATCCGGTGCCGCCGTATCAGCTCGACGAACTGGAGCAGCGCATCGGCAGCATGCGCGCCCGCGCCGACGGGCGGCCCGATCCCTATGCCACACCGGCCGCCAGCACACAACAGTCGCCGTATGCACAGGAAGCCGAACGTTTCGGCAACCCGCCGCAGCCTTATCCGCAGCAAGGACCGTATCAGCAGCAGCCGCAGGTCATCGTGCAACAAGGCGGCGGCGGTTTCGGCGGCGGCATGGGCGGTTTGCTGACCGGCGTACTGCTTGGCGAGGCGCTGAATTCCGGGCGTGATCGCGTCGTGGAACGTGACGTGATCGTCGACGACGAAACGCGCCGCCGCGGTGGCGACGGCGGCAATGGCGGCGGTCTCGACTTCGGCCAGGGCTCGAACGACTGGAACGACAACAGCGGCGGTGGCGTCGACCTGGGCAGCAACGACGATTCCAGCAGTTGGAGCGACACCTGAGCAGCTGAACGCTGCTCGAAATACCGCTCTCAAGCTGCAATGAAAACAGGCTCCTGTACGGAGCCTGTTTTTTTATGTCGATTCTTCCGTTAGGCTCGTCATGCCCCCACTGCCGCAGACGCCCTCACCGGCTCATGCTGCGCCAGCAGCACCGAACCCGCGAACAGCCGGACAATGAAACGCTCCGCATACGCGACCAGCGCTTCCCGGCGCGCACCGTTCCCGTCGATGTACTCCGCTGACAGATGGAACAACTGCAGCACGATCTGCGTGCAGACTTCGTCGACGGTGGCGCGCGTGAGCGTCGGCATCAACTCCAGTTGCACGACATCGTCCGCCATTTCTGCCGACACCTCGTGGAGGTTCGCCCGCACCGCTTCCCGCAGCGCCGGCGAGGTGCCGTGATACTCGACCAGCGCGCTCAGAAACGCCTCCCGATTCTCCAGTGCAAACGCAAAAAAAGCGACACACGCACGACGCGGCACGCTTTGCGGTTCGTCGTGCGCGGCCAGCCAGCGCTCGCGCCGCAGCATCGGCCGCAAGCGGCGGCTCACGGATTCGACCGCCTCGCGCGCGAGGTCGTCGAGCGTGTCGAAGTGGCGATAGAACGTATTGGGATTCAGCCCCGCCTCGCGCGCCAGTTCGCGCAGACCCAGACTTGCAAAGCTGCGTCCGCCTGCGGTCAGACGCAACGCGGCTTCGATCAGCTTGCGCTTGCCGGGCGCAAGATCCTGCCCGGCAACCGAGCCATGGTCGGCGGCCGATGCCGCTTTGGGTACGGAGTTCATGAGCTTTCAGTCAAAGCGCGGTTCGCGCGTTTAATAGTCGTACTCTAAACGATCTTGACGCGAAGTGTACAGTTGTCTACCCTGCGCGTTATGCGGGTGTAGACATATGTAGACACCCTGATTCTGTCTACCCCGGAGATCCGCCGTGACGCCTGCTTCATCCGCCCAACCCGCCGCGCCACGCATTGCCATAGTAGGCAGCGGATTTGCGGGCATCGGCATGGCGATCCGCCTTCTGCAGATGGGCATCACGTCGTTCACGATTTACGAGGCAGCCGGCGATATTGGCGGCACCTGGCGCGACAACACCTACCCCGGCGCGGCTTGCGATGTACCGTCGCATCTATATTCGTTTTCGTTCGAGCCGAATCCGGCGTGGTCGCGCGCGTTCGGCGGCCAGGCGGAGATCTTCGCTTACCTCAAGCATTGCGTGCGCAAATATGGCGTCGATCGCTATGTGCGTTGCAATGCGGGCGTGGTCTCGGCCCGTTTCGACGAAGCGCGGCAAACCTGGCAAGTCGGGATCGACTCGAACGGCACACGCGAAAACATCGAGGCCGATGTGGTGATCGCGGCGAGCGGCCCGTTATCGCGGCCGGCCATGCCACAAATCGCGGGGCTCCAACGTTTCGCAGGCAAACTGTTTCATTCGGCGCGCTGGGACCACCACTACCCGCTCGAAGGCAAGCGCGTTGCGGTGATCGGCACCGGCGCCAGCGCAATCCAGTTCGTGCCGCAGATCCAGCCACGCGTCGCCCGACTCGAACTGTTCCAGCGCACCGCGCCATGGATCATGCCCAAGCCGGACAAACCGGTCGGTCCGCGCGCGCGATGGTTGTTCCGCCATCTGCCGTTCACGCAGCGCTTCGTGCGCAACGCGATCTACTGGCAACTTGAATCGCGCGCGGTGGCGTTCGTCGTCAATCCGAAACTGATGAAGTTGCCGATGAAGTTCGGCATGAGCTATCTGGAGCGGCGCGTCAAGGACCCCGCGCTGCGCGCCAGGCTGACGCCGAACTACCGGCTCGGCTGCAAGCGCGTGCTGCTGTCGAGTGACTACTATCCGGCGCTCTGCCAGCCGAACGTCGACGTGGTGACGACCGGCATTCGCGAAATCGTCGCCGACGGCATCGTGACCGACGACGGCGCGCACCACCCGGTCGACGCGATCATCTGCGGCACCGGCTTCCAGGTCAACGACGTGGGCGCGCCATTCGAGGTGAGCGGCCTCGACGGCGCGGATCTTGGCGCGACGTGGCTGCGCGACGGACCGGAGGCGTATCTAGGCACCAGTGTCGCCAATTTCCCGAACTTCTTCATGATTGTCGGCCCGAATACCGGCCTCGGTCATAACTCGATGATCTACATGATCGAGTCGCAGGTGCAGTACATCGCCGATTGCCTGCGCGTGCTGCGCCGACGCAAGGCTCGCACCATGAACCTGCGGGCGGACGTGCAACGCGAATTCAATGAACGTCTGCAAAAGCAGATGCAGCACTCCGTGTGGGTTAGCGGCTGCCATAGCTGGTATCAGACGAAGAGCGGCAAGGTCACGGCGTTGTGGCCGGGTTTCACATTCAGTTTTCGCAAACGCACGCGGCGTGTGCGGCCGCACGATTATCGCTTCGCGCCTTAAAGCGGCGTGCGGGGGCTGAGAGGCTGCTCGCGAGACCGATGACGCTGGGACGATCTGCTTCAAACTAAAGGGAGACAACAATCATGGCAAGCATCGAATCCGCAACGCCCGGAACACCAGCATCAACCGCGCCACTGCCGCCCCGCTCGCTCGCCGCGCGCCTCGGCATCACCAGTGTGCCGCGCACCGAGTTACAGCGGCGCTATACGCAAAGCGGCTCGAAGTTCGTCAAGATCATGGGCGCCGACGTGCACTACGTCGACGAAGGCAGCGGCGATACGATCGTGATGATTCACGGTTTCGCCTCGTCGTTGCATACGTGGAATCGCGTCGCTGACGAACTCAAGCGCGAGCGTCGCGTGATCCGCCTCGATTTGCCGCCGTTCGGCGTGACCGGACCGCTGCGCTCGAACACCGGCGAGATCGAAACGATGAACCTGCCCACGTACCGGCGTTTCATCGACACGTTCATGCAGGCGCTCGGCATCTCGCGCGCGACGCTGATCGGCAACTCGCTCGGCGGCCTGATTTCGTGGGATTACGCGGTGCGCCATCGCGAGGCCGTCGAGCGGCTCGTCCTGATCGACTCGGCCGGATTTCCGATGAAACTGCCGATCTACATCGGCCTCTTCAATAGTGCGCTAGTGCGGGTCAGTTCGCCGTGGTGGTTGCCCGAAGCCATTATCAAGAGCGCGGTGCGCAACGTGTACGGCGATCCGCGCAAGATCGATGCGCTGACGCTGCGGCGTTACGTCGAATTCTTCCACGGCGAAGGCACGCGCGCGGCGATCGGCAAGATGGTGCCGACGCTCGATTTCAAGGATATCGACACTAATGTGCTGAAGACGCTGAAGGTGCCGTCACTGGTGCTGTGGGGAGCGAAGGATCGCTGGATCCCTCCTGCGCACGCGGCCGAGTTTGCGAGCCGCATTCCCGGTGCGAAATCGGTGATGTATCCAGGACTCGGTCACATTCCGATGGAAGAGGCGCCCGAGCGCGTAATGACCGATCTGCGCGCGTTTCTCGACACGAGCGCCGAGCGTGCTCCGGACACTGGGGACAGCCGCCGCGCGCCGGTCTGACCGTTCGCTTGCACGCTGCGCGCTCAACCGCCTCCGAGCAGGCGCAGCAGTCCCCAAAGGAATTTGCAGAGCATCACGATCAGTTCCCACAGGTGATAGAGCTGCTGCCAGCCGGAAACGCGTGCGAAAGAGTCGATCATGGTTGGCTGGTGAGAAATGAGTGGCGGCGGGTTGGTACGGCGAGTGCACATCATAACGACTGCGGGATACCCCGCATCAAGTCGACAGAAAGCGCGCCGTAAACATGCGAGAAGACGCGGCATCCGCAAACGGTGACCGCGCGAACCGACCCTACCCCACCGCGCCATCAAGGAGACCAGCATGACGCGTTTCAGCTTTCGCCGGGCCGGCCGTTCACAAACGGTCGTCGGCGATATTGCCGCGCAAGCGGGCAAACTGGGAATCGAGATCTGCGACGTATCGGGCCACGTCGAAGAAGTGGCCGCTCGCGTGCAGCATCAGGCGCAGGTCTGCCGCGCCCTGCGCGAATCGGCCGCGCAAACGCTCGCGGGCAATCATCGCATTGCCACCGCCGCGCGCGCCATGCGCAGCGTGTCGGCCGGCGCCGCAACGGGTGTGCAGGAGTCGCAGCAGACGCTGGAGGCGTCGCTCGCCGACATTCACGGGCTGGTGGAAGGCGTGACGGTGATCGAGAGCCAGATTGGCGCGCTGCGCAGTGCGTTGGCGCATGTGAGCCGCGTCTCTGAGGAGATCTCGCTGATCGCCCGTCAGACGCATTTGCTGGCGCTCAATGCCGCGATCGAAGCTGCGCGCGCCGGCGACTCCGGCAAGAGTTTCGCGGTAGTGGCAGCCGAGGTGAAGAACCTGTCGGCGAAGACCGCGCAGGCGACCGGCCAGATCGAAACGACGCTGGCACAGCTCACTCAGCAGACCGAGCAGTTGATCAGCGAAGGCTCGATGAATACGGCGCGTGCGCACCGGGTTCGTGAGGGCACCCGCAAGATCGGTGACGTCGTGCATGCGACGGGCGATGCGATTACGCAGCTCAACGACGAAGCTGGGCAAATCGCCGCGCTGACTGGCGAGATCGAGACGCAATGCAACGGGCTTGAGGCTCAGGTGCTGGAGATGGCGAGCGGGGTCGAGGATTCGAGCGAGAACTTCGTCCAGGCGAAGGACCGGCTGGGGAATTTGCTCGGCGTATCCGAGACGTTGATCGAACTGACCGCGGCCACCGGGGTGGAGACGACGGATACGCCGTTTATCGAAGCCGTGCAGCGGGCCGCGGCCGCGGTGGGCAAGGTGTTTGAGACGGCTGTTGCTCGCGGTGAAGTGTCGATTGAGGATCTGTTCGATCAGCAGTATGTGCCTGTTGCCGGGAGCAATCCGGCTCAGTTTGTTACGCGGTTTACTGCTTTTACCGATCGGGTTCTGCCTGCGATTCAGGAGCCTTTACTCGGGCTTGATCCACGTGTTGCGTTTTGCGCTGCTGTGGACGTGCGCGGGTATTTGCCTACGCATAATCTGAAGTTTTCTTTGCCGCAGCGCGACGATGTGGTCTGGAATATGGCGAATTGCCGGAATCGGCGGATGTTCGATGATCGTACCGGGATTGCGGCTGCGTCGCATGTCAAAAAGTTTTTGCTGCAGACGTATCGGCGCGATATGGGTGGCGGGCAGTTTGTTTTGATGAAGGATGCGTCGGCGCCTGTGTTTGTTGCCGGGCGGCATTGGGGTGCGGTGCGGGTTGGGTATAAGGTTTGATGGTTTTTTTTGCCTGTTCGGCGGGGGGTGTTGAGCTGGATTTTGGGCGTTGCCTTTGCTGTGTTCGTGGTCTGTTCTGTTGTTGGTCTTTTGGCCTTTCCTTGCTTTGTTAGTGGTTTATTAGCGTTGCCCCTGTGCGGGGCGGCACCTACTTTTCTTTGCCTGCCGCAAAGAAAAGTAGGCAAAAGAAAGCGGCTCACACCGCCAGCTCATAAGCGGGTCCCCCGCGCAGCCACGGTAGTGGTGCATCTGGAATCTGTGCCCCCGCACACTCCGCGCCGTTGACAAAGGACTCATCAGCTCCCACTCCGCACTGCGTGCGTCGCGGACGGGTCTGCTTGGGAAACCTGGGGGCTTCGTTTCGCGCAGCGGGGGCCATCGGCTGCGCCTCGGCGAGGCGCCGAATGCGCCAATATCCTGGGTTTTGAGGTCGCCCCCGCGTCAATTTCGGCTGGACCACGAAACGCGACCAACGGTGTTGTGAACGGGGTATCGGCGCGCGCAGCGCCGCCGGAGGTATGACTGCCTTGTCACTGAGGCGGAGTGTGCGAGGCGACAGATTCCAGATGCACTGTATTAGCCTGGACTCGATCTGACAGGTAGTCGGGTGCGTATTTCGGACGAAGGTGACCGGCCGTTTCGGGATCGTGACCGGCGATTTCGGCAACGTGACCGACCGTTTCGGGAACGTGACCGAACGGACCGGACGACAGGACTGGCGTTGCGCAT